>NZ_JBFRCU010000049.1:0-54194 GCF_052113205.1 Inquilinus sp. YAF38
CAACGACACCCTCCATCTCTTCGACGCCGAGAGCGAGCAGACATTGTGCCAGGCCTGACCGCCGTGCCCGTCGAAGGCTTCGTCCTGTGCGTCGGCCGCCTCTATTCCGATCTGGTGTTCACCGGGCTCGACGCGATGCCGGAGCCGGGGCGGGAGCATTTCGCCCGGGACGTCACGCTGGTGCCGGGCGGCGGGGCGTTCATCACCGCCGCCCATCTCGCCGGGCTCGGCCGACCCGCGGCGCTGGCGGCCCGGATCGGGATCGACCATTTCGGGAGGGGGCTGGACGGCCCGCTCGCCGCGAGCGGGGTCGATCTGCGCTGGCTCGACCGCGCCGCCGATGCCGGACCGCAGCTCACGGTCGCCATGGCGGTCGACGGCGACCGCGCTTTCCTGACCCGCCGCGCCGGCAGGGCCGAGCCGGCAACCCTCGACGCGGCGCTGGCCAGCGGGTTGGCGATGCACATGCACATTGCCGAACTGGCGACGCTGAGGGAGATCCCTGACCTGGCGCATCGTGCCCGTCGGCAGGGCCTGACCGTGTCGCTCGACTGCAGTTGGGATCAGGCGGCCATCGACGACCCGGGCACCCTCCGGCTGCTCGACGGAATCGACCTGTTCCTGCCGAATGAGGATGAGGCGATGGCCCTGACCGGCGCCGAAACGGTCGATGCCGCCCTGGCCTTCCTGGCGGCGCGGATTCCGGTCGTGGCCGTCAAGCTCGGCGCCAACGGCGCCGTGGCGCAGGCGGGGAAGGAGACGTCGCGAATCGCGGCGCCGTCTGTTCCGGTCGTCGACACCACCGGAGCGGGCGACTCCTTCGACGCGGGTTTCCTCTACCGCTGGCTGGCCAGGGCCCCGCTCGACAACTGTCTTGCCTGGGGCGTCGCCTGCGGCAGCCTTTCGGTGCAGCAACCGGGGGGCGCCTGTCCCGCAGGCCGCGCCGCCATAGAGGAACTGGCCCTCGATCTTCAGGCATCCGCGTCGGCCGCCGCTGCTTAGGACCGGCGCCGCATCGCAACCCGCGACGATCGCCTGCTGAGCCCGATCCGTCACTTGGGGCGGAGCAGCCAACAGACCGCGAAGGGACCGATGTCGAATCCTTCGACCGGACGATCGACGAAGCCATTCGGCATCAGCACCTCGGCGCTCCGCCAGGCCCCCTCGGGCAGGGCCAAGGCGATGCGCTCGTTCCGTAGATGGGCGATACAGAGCGCATCGTGGTCGACCATCTCGATCAGAAGGCCGCGCAGGCGCGGATGGCCGGTCCAGCGCAGGGCCGATGCCGGCCGGCCCGCGCAGCGCGACAGACGGCTCAGGAGGTGCGCCGCCGGCGTCCAGGCACCGTCATCGGCAATCAGTCCCTTCGGCCCTGACGGCTCAAAGAATGTCAGCGCCTCGACGTCGGGGTCGAGGAAGCCCGCGACGGTGCCGGCCAGCCAGGCGGCGGCAATGACCTGTCCTTGCCTTGGATCCGGTGCGGCGGATCGACGGCGGCCTTCGGGCGAGGTGGCATTCGGGTTGTAGCGCAGGCCCAGCGTCATTGGACCGATCTGAAGCCGCCGGACCGGGAGCTTGGCCCTGGCGGAAGCCAGGATCTCCTCCAGCGGCTCGGTCGTCTCGCCGATGGTGTCGTCGTCCGACCCATGCACCGTGGGATTGGACGTCCAGGCCAGATAGTCTGCTGCCGGCCAATGGGTCATGCGGTTGAGCTCGGTGAAGAAGGCCCCCGTACCCGCGCCGATGACGGTGCCCGGCAGGATCTCCCCGGCCGCCGCGACGGCCGCATCGTCGGCGTCCCATAGCGAAACGCCGATCGCGGGCCGGTCGATCAGGGCCGACGCAAGGGCTTCCAGGATCGGGTGGTGGCCGATTGCGGTGCCGCCTCTGATATCGATGCGCAGCGGTCCCGGCACGGCCGACACCTTCGCGCGCGCCTCCTCCAGCCAGGCGGGTTCGGACGGGTCGATCTCGATCGCGGTGAAGCCGAGGCCAAGCGCGCGGATGGCGTCGGCCTGCGCAACTGCGATCGGGCCGGGCGGCAGGCTGGTGCCGAGAACGGGAAACGGTGCCGTCTTCTCGACGGCCGGGCCGCCGTCCTGCGCTTGTCCGGCCGTGGTCGCCCGGGACAGGATCTCGAGCCTGACGACCTGCTCGACGGCCGATGAGGGCCCGATCCGGTACGGATAGGGCCGGGCCAGCGGCCGGCAATAGGTCTTGTACGAGGCATCGGTCCAGTTGCGCTGGTCCTCGGTCTCGAACACCTCGCCTTCGAACACCAGACGGAGGCGGTGGCCGGCCGCGGTCTCATATTCCATCGCGGCGATGTCGAAGAATGGCTGGTGCGGCGAGACCAAGTCGGGGAACCGAGTGTCCTCGACCCGGCCGTCCGCATGGGTCACGGCCACCGGGCGGCCGCGAGCGGCCCCCAGGCTGTGGAGCACGACGAAGCCGGTCCGGTTGGTGTCGAAGCCGGATGCCGACGAGGCCCGGGCCCTGGCCTCGACCATACGGTCGGTGATGGTCCAGGTGACCGACCAGGCCAGGTCTGCGGCGGCCGGGTCGAGGGCACCGCCCGCGGTTGCCGTCACCCGCCCGTCCTGCCGCTGCAGGCGGGCTTCGGCGGGCAGGTCCGCCGTCCCCCAGTTGACGTCACGCACGACGAAGCCGATGCCGCGGAACAACTCCTCCCCATCGAGGCTGATCTCGCGGGCGAAGGCGCCGTTGCGGTCGAGCCGGAGGTCGAGCCCGCCTTGGGAGAGGCGCCCGGAAGAGGATGCGTCCGCAGTCATGCTCAGCCTCGTGACAGTCCGGTTGAAATGAATGGCGGAACGGGCGAGGCCCCGCCCGCCGCCGCGATGCAGCATGGAATTGCTTTGACGAAAGCGCGTCGGCGTGACTAGCGTAGCGCGATACTGGTATCAAAGGTATACCAAATGGCTACGGTCGCGATCCGGCGCCGCAAGCTGTACGAAGATGTGGCGGAGCATCTGGAGCGCATGATCCAGGACGGCTCCTACGCGCCGTCGGATCTCCTGCCATCCGAACGCGATCTGATGCGGCAGTTCGGGGTCGGTCGCCCGGCGATCCGCGAGGCGCTGTTCCATCTGCGGAAGATGGGGCTGGTGGAGCTCCGGTCGGGGGAGCGGGCGCGGGTGACGCAGCCGACGCCGCAATTCGTGATCGATGCCCTGTCCGGCACGACGCGGCACATGCTCGCCGCACCGGGCGGGGTGCAGAATTTCCAGAGCGCGCGCAGCTTCTTCGAAACCGGCCTTGCCCGCTACGCCGCGTCGCACGCCACCGCGGAGGACCTGGCGAATCTCGAAGCCGCGCTGGCCGCCAACCAGGAAGCGATCGGCGACCTCAAGCGCTTCCAGGAGACCGATGTCGGCTTCCACTATGTCCTGGCGGTGATCCCGCGCAATCCGATTTTCATCGCCATCCACGAGGGGCTGGTCGAGTGGCTGCTGGAGCAGCGCAAGACCACGCTGAGGGCCGGCGGCTACGAGATCGCCTACGAGGCGCACAGGGCGATCTTCGAGGCCGTGACGGCCCGCGATCCCGATCGCGCCGAACGGGCGATGCATGAGCATCTCAACTATGTCGCCCGCCGCTACAACGAAATCGTCGGGGGGGAGTGATGGGGGGCTATGTCGTGCTGGTCGAGTTTCGCCTGAAGAGCGGGTCGCGCGGCGACTTCCGGCCGCTGGTGGACGAGAACGCCAAGACATCGACACGCGACGAGGCCGGGTGCCGTCGTTTCGACGTGATCGAGCCCACGGGCGATCCTGATGCCGTCCTGCTCTACGAGATTTACGACGACCGTGCCGCCTTCGACGCGCATGTCGCGTCCCGGCACTACGCCAAATTTGACACCGCCAGCGCCGGCTATGTGGTCGGCAAGTCGGTGACGGTCGGCGAGCTTGTCTGCGAGGGGGCGCTGTAGAGGTTTCGAAAAACGCCGCCCAGAACCTACAGGTCGGGCGAAGCAACGGGAGGAAGCGGAGTGGCATACGAAGATCTCAAGGCCATGGCCGGCACCAAGGCGCCGAAATTCGGGCATTTCATCGTCGAATTCGCCACGCCCGGCATCGGGCACATCTTGAAGTCGGCGGGCTGCGACTTCGTGCTGTTCGACCTCGAGCACTCGGGCTTCCACTTCGAGACGGTCAAAAGCGCGATGCGCTACTTCGAGGCCGCGCAGCTGCCAGCGATCGTACGGGTGCCGTCGCGCGAGTACCACCACATCGCCCGGGCGATGGACATGGGGGCAGAAGGGCTGATGCTGCCGATGGTCGGGTCGGCCGCCGAGGCGCGCGAGATCGTGCGGTCGATGAAGTACCATCCAGCCGGCGGGCGAGGCGTGGCCCTCCAGGTCGCGCATGACCGGTACCGGCCCGGTGCCGTGACCGAGAAGTTCGCCGCCGCCAACCGGCGCTCCACCCTGTTCTGCCAGATCGAGACGGCGGACGGCGTGAAGAATGCGGACGAGATCGCGGCCACCGAAGGCGTCGATGCGCTCTGGGTGGGGCATTTCGACCTGTCCGTCTCGCTCGGCATCCCGGGCCAGTTCGACCACCCCGACTTCAGGAACGCGATCGACCGGACCATCGCGGCCTGCGCGAAGCACAAGAAGGCGCTGGGCCGCCTGGTGCCGACGGTCGCCCAGGGCATCGAGCTCAACGCCGCGGGCTTCGATTTCATCTGCTACTCGGGCGATGTCTGGGTGCTGCACGACGCGCTGGCGGAGGCGATGACACGCCTGCGCGAAGGCGCGAAGGCCGGGCGGAGCTAGGGCGATGGCCGCACCGTTCCGCGTCGCGCTGTCGGGCGATTTCCGGAAGCCCGACGGAACGCCGACCTATCCGGACTTCGATCTCGCGCCGCTTCGCTCGGCGCCCGGGGTCGAGATGCTGTTCCTGGACGTGGCCGACCCATTGCGCGCCGAGCAGTTGGAGGATGTCGACGCGCTGATCCTGCTGACCCACCGCTTCACCGCGGAGAGCGTGCCCAAAAGCGGCCGCCTCGCCGTGGTCGCCCGCTTCGGCGTCGGTTACGACACGGTGGATGTGGACGCCTGCACCCGGGCCGGCATCGCGCTCGTGATCACGCCGGACGGGGTGCGCCGGCCGGTCGCGGTGTCGATCATCACGCTCATGCTGGCGTTGACCGGCAAGCTGCTGGTCAAGGACCGGCTGACGCGCGAGGCCGCGGCCGGCTTCGCCAGGCGGTCCGAGCATATGGGCCTCGGCCTCGTCGGGCGCACGCTCGGCTCGCTCGGGATCGGCAATATCGGCGCCGAGATGTTCCGGATGGCCAGGCCGTTCGACATGACATTCATCGCCCATGACCCCGCGGCGGATCCGGCCGTGGCGGCGGAGCTGGGCATCGAGCTCGTCGGGCTCGACGACGTGTTCCGCCGCGCCGACGTCCTGTCGGTCAGCTGTCCCCTGACCCCGCAGACCCATCACCTCGTCAACGCCGACCGGATCGGGCTGATGAAGCCGACGGCCTATCTGATCAACACCGCGCGCGGGCCGATCGTGGACCAGGCGGCGCTGACGCAGGCCCTGCAGGCGCGGCGGATCGCCGGGGCCGGGCTCGACGTCCTGGAGCAGGAGCCGCCGGACCCGGACGACCCGATCCTCAAGCTCGACAACGCCATCCTGACACCGCACGCCCTGTGCTGGACCGACCAGTGCTTCGCCGGCAACGGCGCCGCGGATGTCCGCGCCGTGCTGGAGGTGCAGCAGGGGCGGGTGCCGCGGGGCGTGGTCAACCGCGCCGTGCTCGACGCGTCCCGCTGGCGCGAACGTCTGGCGGAATTCGGCCGGCGCTTCGGCGCGGGACCTTGAGGGCGACGCTCTCCTCCAAAAGGGGAGAGATCGATGCAAAGCAGCCGGCGCTCACGACCGGCGGATCCAGGGAGGACAGGCGAGCATGAACGATCGGACGAGACGCGAATTCGAAGCCGGCCTGGCGGCCGATGTCGACGCCTGGCTGCGGGGCGAGCCCACCCGGCGCAGCTTCATCAAGAGATTCGGGCAGATGACCGGGATGCTGGCCGTGTCCGGACCGCTGCTGGCCTCGATCAGCCGCTCGGCCCTGGCCCAGGCGGCCGCCCAGCTGGCGGATCCGTCGACACCGCTCGGTCAGGCGCAGGCGGCCGCCCTCAAGGCCTCCACGGAGGGGCCGGCGGATGGTTCGGCCTATCGCGCCGTGCAGGCGGCGAAGCAGTTCCCGGACGTGACCCTGACCATGACCTACGAGTCCGGGCTTCAGGCGCTCGACCCGCGGCATTTCTCCGGACCCCTGTGGGAGCAGCTGACCGGGATGAAGTCGAATGTCGTCGAGCTGTCGCATCCCGACCAGTACTCGAAGCCCGTCGCCGAGCACATCGCCGGATCGGGCGCCTACGACATCCTTGACATCGAGCCGGCCTGGACCCCGTCGCTGGCCGATGGCGGCGTCATCGCGCCGCTCGACGACTACATCGCCAAGCACATGAACAAGGCGGATTTCGACGACTATCACCCGCTGTTCAAGGCGCTGCCCACCTACAAGGGCAAGATCTGGGGCGTGTTCGACGACGGCGACATGTTCGCCCTCTACTACCGCAAGGATGTCTTCGACGATCCGAAGCTCAAGGACGGCTACAGCCAGAAGTTCGGCAAGCCGCTGGCGGTCCCGAAGACCTGGGAGGACTATGCCCAGGTCGCCCAGTTCATCACCGACCAGATGGCGCCCAACCTCTACGGGGCGGGGCACTTCCGCAAGGCCGGCAGCCCGGGCAACCAGTACGACTTCCTGCAGCAGTTCAGGGCGAACCGGGGCGAGTTGTTCGACGGCGACATGAAGGCCGGGTTGGCTTCGGCCGCCGGCATCAAGACCCTTGAGAACATGATCGCGGCCAACAAGGCGTCGATCCCCGGCAACAACGAGCTGGATGCCGTGTCGCTGTGGGCCGCCTTCCTGCAGGGCAAGGTGGCGATGATCTATTCCTGGCCACCCAGCGGCCGCATGGCCGCCAACTACTCGCAGAGCGATGCGGCGATCAACTTCATCCCGCGCTCCACCATCGCCGGCAAGGTCGGCTATGCCGTCGTGCCCGGCAATCCGGAGCATGCGACCGGCTACAGCAAGGCGCTCGCGGCCGATTCCGAGAATCCGGAGGCCGCCTACCTGTTCATGCAATGGGCGACCTCCCCGCCGGTGTCGCTGGCCCGCACCATGCTGCCCTATGCGCTGCGCGATCCCTACCGGCTGTCGCACTACAAGTCGGAGCTGTATGGCGCCCTCTGGCCGGAAGCGAAGGACTACCTCGCCAACCTCTGCAACTCGGCCAATGTCGGGCTGCTCGATATGATCATGCCCGGCTGGCAGGACTACGCGCTCAGCCTCGACCGGATGTGCTCCTCGGTCTGGGCCGGCGCCGATCCCAAGGCCGCGCTCGAGACCGCGGCGGCGGAGTGGGACCAGACGACCGAGCGCCTGGGCACCGACAGCCAGAAGGCGTTCTACGCGGAATACAAGAAGCTGCCCGGCTCCTCGGCCGACCACACGGTCGAGGCGCTCGGGATGGCCGTGAAGCTGTGACGGCGCCGGCGGCGGCGGGCCTCGGATTCGCCGCCGCCGGCCCATATCGTCGACGGGCAGCCTTATGACGACCGATGCCACCTCCGCGATCGCTCCGCCCCGGCGCCGGCCGCGCCGACGGGCCGGCTTGTCCGAATGGAGCGACCGCCATTTCAAGTGGCTGCTCGTGATCCCGGCAGTGCTGCTGATCCTGTCGCTGTCGGTCTACCCGCTGGTCTTCTCGCTCTGGGTGTCCTTCGTCAATTACGACTTCCAGATCCCGGGCCACGCCTTCGTCGGCCTGAAGAACTTCTCGATGGTGGTGCTCGACCCGGTGGCCCGGTGGTCGCTGGTCCTGACCATCCTGCTGTCGGCGGCGAACGTCGCCATCGAGTTGGTGCTGGGTCTGGCACTGGCGCTGGCGATGGTCCGCAGCTTCCCGGGCCGCGGCCTGGTCATGTCCGTCCTGATCATCCCGCTGTTCATCAGCCCGGTGATCGTCGGCCAGGCCTGGGCCTTGCTGCTGCAGCGCCCCTTCGGGCCGATGAACTACCTGCTCGGCGAGCTCCTCGGCCGCGAGGTGACGATCGGCTGGCTGACCGAAAGCCCGTGGCTCTACTTCGCCCTGATCCTCGCCGATGTGTGGCAATGGACGCCGTTCATGTTCGTGATCCTGCTCGCGGGGCTGACGGCGATCCCGCCCAACCTCTACGAGGCGGCCGAGCTCGACGGCGTCGACGGCTGGCAGGCGTTCCGGCTGATCACGCTGCCGCAGATCGCCCCGATCATCATGCTGGCGATCACCTTCCGCCTGCTCGACGCGGTGCGCCTGTTCGACACCATCTTCATCATGACCGCGGGCGGGCCGGGCACGAAGACCTACACCAGCTCCTTCTATCTCTACACCGTCGGCTTCACCCAGTTCCACCTGTCGCAGGCGACGGCGGGAAGCTGGATCCTCCTGATCCTGACCGCCCTGCTGGTAGGGCTTCTGGTGAAGCGCCTGGTGAAATCGGAGCCGGCCTGATGACGCAGACCCTGACGACGCGGCGTGCCAGTCCCCGCAGGCGAAGACGCCGGCCCGCGATCGGCCGCTTCGTGTTCCTCGGCCTGTTCATGCTCTTCGTGCTGGCGCCGATCTATTGGATGTTCGTCACCTCGATCAAGCCGAGCGACGACTACCTGGCCATTCCGCCGGTGTGGTTCCCGGCGGAGCCGACCACGGTGCACTACACGGCCGCGCTGTTCGCCTATCGCGGGCTGCAGGGCATCGTCAACAGCCTGGTCGTGTCGCTGGCGGCGACCTTCCTGTCGGTGCTGGTCGGCACGTCGATGGCCTACAGCCTCGCCCGCTTCAACACCGGCGGGAAGCACCTGTCCTTCTGGATCCTGTCGCAGCGCTTCCTGCCGCCGATCGCCGTGGTGCTGCCGATCTTCCTGATCTACCGCAGCGTGGGCCTGCACGACACGCGGCTCGGGCTGATCATCGCCTATACCGTCTTCACCCTGCCGGTGTCGGTCTGGATGATGCTGGCCTATTTCCGCAGCATGCCGCGTTCGATGGAGGATGCGGCGCTGGTCGACGGCTGCACGCAGTGGCAGGCCTTCTGGCAGGTCGCGGTGCCGCTGGCGGCGCCCGGCATCGTCGCCGCCGCGGTCTTCGCCTTCATCGCCTGCTGGACCGAGTTCTTCTTCGCCCTGGTCCTGACCAGCCGTTCGGCGTTTACGCTGCCGACGGTGTTCCGGGCTTTCCTTGGGTTCCAGGGCGCCCAGTACGGTGAGGCCAGCGCCCTCGCCATCGTCTCTCTCGCGCCGTCGATTGCGCTCGGCGTGCTGGCGCAGCGGCATCTGGTGCGCGGGCTGACGCTCGGCGCCGTGCGTGGATGAAAGGGGCTCGCCGATGGCGGACGTCAAGATCAGCGGGCTGCACAAACGCTTCGGCCCGTTCCATGCCGTCCAGGGCATCGACCTGGAGATCGCCGACGGCGAGTTCACGGTGCTGGTCGGCCCCTCCGGCTGCGGCAAGAGCACCCTGCTGCGGACCATCGCCGGGCTGGAGGGCATCAGCGAGGGCACCATCGAGATCGGCGGCGAGGTGGTCAACGACATGCGGCCGCGCGACCGCGACGTGGCCATGGTGTTCCAGGACTACGCCCTGTATCCGCATCTGACGGTCGAGCGGAACATCGGCTTCGGGCTGCGGGCCCGGAAGATGCCGGCGGATGAGATCGGCCGGCGCGTCGGCCGGGTTGCCGGGATGCTCGGCATCACGCCGCTGCTCGGCCGCTATCCGCGCCAATTGTCGGGCGGCCAGCGGCAGCGTGTCGCCATCGGCCGCGCCATCGTGCGCGAGCCGCAGATCTTCCTGTTCGACGAGCCGCTATCCAATCTCGATGCACAGCTGCGCGACGAGATGCGCGGCGAGATCAAGCGCCTGCACCAGGACATCGCCACGACGATGATCTATGTCACCCACGACCAGATCGAGGCGATGACGCTGGCCGACCGGATCGTCCTCATGCGCGACGGCCGGATCGAGCAGATGGGGTCGCCAGCCGAGCTGTTCGAACGGCCGGTATCGCTTTTCGTCGCGGGGTTCCTCGGTTCGCCGAGGATGAGCTTCCTGCCCGGCAGCGTGACGCGCGGGGACGGAAAGGCCGGGATCCTCGTCGACGGTCGGGAGGTCCCGCTGCCCTTGCCGGCGGGCCGCATTCCGGATGCGACGGAGGCCGGGACCCGCGTGCTGCTCGGGCTGCGGCCCGAGCATGTGGTGCGGGCGCGGGAGGAGGGTGCCGGGCCGGGCACGGTCCGGATCGACGCGACCATCGAACTGCTCCAGCCGACCGGTTCCCGGACCTTCGCGACCTTCCGCCTGGGCGACGCGCAGGCCATGGCGGAGCTGCAAGCCCATGACGTCGGCTCCGCCGGCGAAACCATCGGACTCGAGATCAACCTGAACCGGGCGTCCGTGTTCGACGCGGGGACGGAGCGGGCCTTGTAGATCCGGCGCTCAAGGGCCCGCGGCAACTCGAGCCAGTGATGCGGATCTCCCGACGTCGACGCGTTGCGCCAATGCGCGGAGATGGTCGCGACGTACGGTCCGTCAACGTTCCGAAGCTTGACCGGGCGATCCGGCGAATCTCCGGAGCATATCCGTCGTAACCGTCGAGCCAGTCCCTTCAACGCGATGCCACCCGTTCGGCGTCGGCCGCGCCTGTTCTTCGCGTCATTGACGTCTTTCGCAACTCTCGGAGACGGTGGACGCACTCTGTCGCGGCATCGAGATCCGCTGGTGTTTTCGTCCCATCACGCCGTTGCGGCCTGAAGCGGCATGGCGAGCAGGATCGTGGCAGGCTTGTCTGTATTGTTCTTGAGGGCTCGCCCCTCATTTGCGGCGATGCGGCAAGAGTCCCACGGGCGGAGCACCACCTCCTCGCTGCCATTGGATATCGTGACCTCGCCGTCGAGCACGACATACATCTTCTCGACTGACGAGGCGTCGAGCGTCGTCCCGCCGGTCGGCTCGATCTCGGAGATCCCGAGCCAGAGCGTGTCCGAGGGCCCGGCCTCCCGGCCTTGCAGCCGTCGCATGCTCATGCCGTGGTGACCGGGTGCCGAGTAGGGTGGAGCGGCGGTATAGCGGATAACGTTCACGAGATTCGACCTTTCGCGGTGA
This sequence comes from Inquilinus sp. YAF38, assembly GCF_052113205.1. Taxonomy (NCBI): domain Bacteria; kingdom Pseudomonadati; phylum Pseudomonadota; class Alphaproteobacteria; order Rhodospirillales; family Rhodospirillaceae; genus Inquilinus; species Inquilinus sp. YAF38. The sequence goes on from NZ_JBFRCU010000049.1 coordinate 11,255, forward strand.
GCTGGTGAGCAACGGGCCGCGGCGCCGAGCCGCCTGAAATCCGGATTGGCAGGCCGATGATCTCGCGCGCCTCGCGCGCATTGGCGATCTGCCCGCCGAGATCCTCGACGATCCGGCGCGCCTTCTCGACCAATGCAGCGTTCGACGGGGCAAGAACGCCACGATCGAGATAGACCGAATCCTCCAGGCCGACGCGCACGTGACCGCCGGTGAGAAAGGAGAAGGCCACGCTCCGGAACGCAGCGCGCCCGATCCCGACCGCCGTGAACTGGGCGTCTGCAGGCAGCAGATTGCGCGCGTAAAGCACCGTTTCCGGCGAGGCCTGGAAGCCGTAGCGCACGCCCATCACGAAGGAGCAAAGGACCGGGGGCGCGAGGGTCCCGTCCGCGAGCAGGTCCTGCATCAGGGCAACGTCGCCCGAATCGAACAACTCGATCTCCGGCTTCACCCCGGCTTCGTTGATCACCCGTGCCATGCGACGCACATTGCCCGGCGTGTTGATCACGACCTCGTTGCCGGAGTTCATGGTGTTGAGATCCAGCGTGCAGATGTCGGGCTTGAGCGCCGCCACGTGCTCGACGCGCCTCTCCGGCACGAGGAGCGTTGTCCCGGGACCTGCGACGCTTGGGTCGTCCTCACTGGGTGCGAAGCGCCCGCCCGGACCCGTCGTCAGATTGAGGATGAGCTGGCTGTCCTTCGCCCGGATCCGCTCCACGACGTCACGGTAATACTCAAGCGCCATCGACGGCTTGCCGGTCTGTGGATCTCGTACATGGATATGGGCAACCGCAGCGCCAGCCTCTGCCGCCTCGAGCGCCGCATCCGCGATCTGCTCGGGCGTGATCGGCAGATGGGGTGTCTGATCCGGTGTCGTCAGATTGCCGGTCACGGCACAGGTGATGAACACCGTGTCGCGTGGTGCGCGCATGGTCCCCTCCTATCCTCAGAGCGCCCGGCCGCCGTCGACTTGGATGATGTTCCCGGTCGAATAGCCGAGCAGCGTGGCGCAGGCCGTGATGGCGGCGGCGACGTCATCGGCATCGGCGATGCGCTTGAGCGGCGTCGACGCGGACACCTTGTCGTTGAAGTCGGCCCCGCGGCCGCGCACGAAGTTCGTGTCGACCACACCCGGCGACACGGCCAGAACGCGGACCTCCGGCGCGAGAACGCGGGCGAGCGCCTTGGTCATGACGTCGATTCCCGCCTTGGCCGCGCAGTAGGCGATCGAAGACCCGACCGCGGTGAAGGCGGCGACCGAAGAGATCGAGACGACAAGCCCATCGCCCGAGGCTTTGAGCAGAGGCGCGAAGGTGCGGATCACCGCGAACTGACCGCGCCAGTTGACCTGGAAAAGGCTGTCGATGAGATCGTCCGTGAGAGCTTCCAGATCCGCATGCGGCACAGGCTTGGTGAAGCCGGCTGCATTGACCAGGATGTCGAGACGGCCATATCTCGCCTCTATCTGCGAGCGCAAGGCGATCAGGGTCGACGTGTCGGTCACATCGGCAGGGAGGGCCAGATGATTTTCGCCACCGAGATCGGCCAGGACGGCTGCGGCCGTCGTCGGGTTGCCATCGCCGAAGCGGTGGGTGATGACGATCGTCGCCCCGGCGTCAGCCAGCATCCGGCTGGTCGCCGCGCCGATCCCGCCCGCCCCGCCAACGATCAGCGCAACCTTGCCATCAAGGGAGCGCGGATACGACAAGCGCCGCGCCGGTGGCGCAGCAGCTGGTTCGACGACGGCAGCCTTTGACATGCCTGGGCTCATTCGGTCGAAGTTGAAGATGATTTACTTTATTGGCGGCTGCGGGAGCTTGGCTTCGCCAGGTTCCATCACGAATGCGTGATCAAGCTGGAACCAGGGCCCGGCCAAATGCGCGGCAGGAGTTGTGCCCTCACCTTGGCGGCAGTTGCAGATCAGGTGTTCGGTGACGCCGAACACCACGTCGCTGCCAAGATATTCGTCGCCGCCCACGAAGACTTGCGTGACCAGAGTCTTGTAGCCGGGTTTGAAGCAGAGAAAGTGCAGATGGGCCGGGCGATACGGATGACGATTTTGGGCCCGGAGCAGGTCGCCGACCGGGCCGCCGGTGGGCACCGGATAGCCGGCCGGCTTCACCGACCGAAACCAGAAGCGGCCATCCGGGTCAGTCATGAACTTGCCGCGCAAATTCATCTCGCTTTGGTTCGCGTCCTGGTTTTCGTAGAGACCGACCGGCGAGGCCTGCCAGACGTCGACCTCGACCCCGGCGAGCGGCCGGCCCTGCGGATCCGTGATGCGGCAACTCGCGAACAGGGCAGGCCCCGGCGTCTCCGAGCGAACGATCGAGCCGCCGTTCGGAGTTGGTGGCGAGTTCATGCGCCAGAACGGACCGAGCAAGGCCGAGGCCGTCTCCGTCGCGCCGTTTCGGCCGTTGTTGAGGAGGCACACCAGGGTGGAGAAACCGATGGCGTCCGAAAAGAGGATCGCCTCGTTATGCAGGTCGTTGCTCGCTTGACCGATGCGGTTCAGGACGTCGATCCCCAGATCGAACTCCTCCTCCGTGAGTTGAACCTCGCGGGCGAAGGCATGCATGTGACGGACAAACGACGCCATCACCTCGCGCAGCCTTGCGTTCGGCGTATCCGCCATTGCGTCGAGGACGACAGCCGTCACCGAGCCTTCGTCGGTGATGATGCTCGAGTGCTTTGGAGAGGACGCTGCCGATTGTTCATTATCCATGGGTCTGCCTCCGACCGGATGCGTCGATCTTCGATCCATTCTGTGCAATCGTTTGCGTAATACACCGGGCCAGCATTGCGAGCAAGCCGGATTGTTATCGGATGAGGAGCCGCAGCTCAGTGCCCGTTCGCCCGCCCGTCGGAGAATGGAGCGGTTGCGGGAGGAGCGCGGATGTTTGCGCGAGCGAGGACGAAGGCGGTGGTGGGCCGTGGGTGGTAAGCCTTGCCGTGGCGCCTGAAGCGATCTTCAGAGCCCCGCCTCTGCGCGGATCGTCATGTCGACGTATCGGCCAGGATCCGTCAGATGCTTTTGCGGGACGTAAGTCGAGCGCAAGCGCAGAACGGTTCGCAGCCCTTCCTCATCGATGGAGAGGTCGCGCCGGATGCCACGCCCGGGGTCGGTCAGCCGCGCATAAATCCGCTCTGCCAACTCCGGCGGGATGTTGGCGAGGTTGGCCCGCAGGATAGCCGTGGCTTCACTCCTGTTGGCGGGATCCGTCAGCCACCCGAGCGAAGCGCGGAAGGCCCTGACGAAAGCAACTGCATCGGACCGACGCAGGTCCAGCCAAGCCCGCCGCGCCATCGCCGAAACGCCCTGGTAGGACCCGATGATGCTGCTCATGTCGGCAAGCCGCACGGCGCCGGCATGTTCTGCAAGGAGATCGAGCGGCGCGTTCAGCAGGGTTGCGGCCTGCCTGCCGTCCAGAAGCGCCGCGAGCCGCTGGGCGCCACCGCCGACGGCTTCGATAGTGACCTGGTCGAGGCCGATGCCTGACTTGATGAGAGCTTCACGAAGGACGAAAGCGAAACCGGTGGTCAGAGCATCCACCGACAGCACGCGCCCCTTCAGATCCTCCATGGAAGCGATGCCCGGAGCCGCCATGAGCGACAGCATGCCGTCATCGATTCCCAGGAAGGCGACGAAATCGCTCGCGCCAGGCACCCCGACCTCGGCCTGCCGCTCGGCATAGGCGACGACATTGTCGATCGACGTCAACGCAATATCGAAGGCTCCGCTGGCCATATCTTTTGCCATCTGCGTCGAGTTCGGCGTGATGGTGAGGCTTGTCGAGAGCCCGTCGCGAGCGAAGAAGCCCTTCGTCTGGCCGACCCAAACCGGCCAGTTGGATGCCCCAGCGAAACCAAGCAATTTGATGGGAGCTGCCGCCTGCACCGGCATCGGCTGTTGCATCCTGTGCGCCCCTCCTCGATCAACGCATTGGTGCTGGCCGTAGAGTACTTTGCCGCGGAAATTAATGCAATCGATTGCGGAAACTCAAGGCCGACGCGCGCGGGTTCTGTTTGCCTCGACGTTCCTGGAACACGCGGACATGCCATTCGCAACCGATTGCATTCACCAATGGCATCGCATAGATGTGAACCCATGCGTGGGGCCATCACCATCAAGGATGTCGCGAACGAGCTCGGGGTTCACCCGTCCACCGTGTCGCGCGCACTCGATCCAGCAAAGCGCGGCGTCTTGGGTGAGGACGTGGTGCGACGGGTTATCGAAACGGCCCGGCGGCTGGGCTACACGCCGGACGCGGCGGCCGCCACCCTGCGGCGGGGTCGGTCGAAATTGATCGGCGTCATCGTTCCGGACATCGCGAATCCCGTGTTCTCGCCCATCATCAGCGGGCTGGAGAATGCCCTGGCCGCGAAAGGCTATGCCTTGATCGTGGCCGATCAACCGTCCGAAGACAGTGGGCGTCCGGATATTATCGAGACGCTCACGGCCCGTCGCGTCGACGGGCTCGTGCTTGCCACTGTCGCGCTGAAGGACAACGCCGTAACCCGCTGCATTCGACGTGGTGTGCCGGTGGTGCTGGTCAACCGGGCGGAGGCGGACGACCGTGCGCCATCGGTCGTTTCAGACGATATCGAGGGCATGAAGCTGGCTGTCGAGCATCTCGTCGCCCTGGGGCATCGACGCATCGTGCACCTCGCGGGTCCGCGCGCGCTTTCTACCGGATTGCTGCGGCGCGAAGGCTTCAAGTCGGCCATGCGCGCCGCCGGATACGCTGTCAATCGTCACGACATCGTGGAGTCCGCCGCATTCACGCGCGCGGCGGGGGCCTCGGCGGCCGCAGAGCTGTTGAAGCGAAATCCGGATGCGACCGCTGTTGTCGCCGCCAACGACCTGCTGGCTTTGGGAGCCTATCAGGCCTTGGCGGCGGAGGGCCGCCGCTGTCCGGACGATGTCTCGATCGTCGGCCACAACGACATGCCGCTTGTGGATATGGTCAGCCCCGCGCTGACGACGATCAGAATAAGCCATCGCGAGATGGGCGAGGCAGCCGCACGGCTGCTTGTCGGGCTGATCGAAGGGCAGGAGACGGCTGAGAGTAGAATCGTCACGCGACCAACCCTCATCATCCGGCAATCGACCGCCAAGGCGCCGATGTCACAGCGTTCGGGTGCGAGCGCCCGCGGAAAGCGGGAGCGCGCCCTCGAGGATCCGGTCAACAAACGGCCGAGCACCGCGAGCGGGAATGGATCAAAACGCCGGGGCACCTAAATCGGCGGGATTTTAAGTGCCAAGGCAATGTCCTGAGCGGTAATCGGCGCATCCAGTCCAATCGAGAGCCGCCGGCAGCACCCTGGAGGATGCCGAGCAGAGTCGATCCGCGCTGCACTCAACCCTGCATCAGAACACTGACCAGCCGATCCCGCGTCAGCGGCAAGTCACGCACTCTTATGCCAAGCGCCCGCGATGCGGCATTTCCGATCGCGGCTGCCACCGGTCCCTGCGCGGCCTCTCCCGTGCCCAGAGAAGGATGGGCAGAATCAACCATGAACCGTGTCTCGATGGATGGGACCTCAGAGAATTTCAGGATCGGGTAGCTCAGCCAGTCCAGTGAGGGCACCCGATCATTGTCGATCCTCACCTCTTCCTTCAGCGTCCAGCTGATGGCTTGGATCGCGCCCCCCTCGATCTGGTTGCGCGCCCCTTCCGGGTTGACCAGCAATCCCGCATCGACACAAAGCCAGAGCCGCTCGACGCGCACGTCCTCATCGACCGCGACCTCGGCCGCCGCCGCCAGCCATGCTCCCCTGTTTTTGTATCGGGCAGCGGCAATCCCCAAGGCGCGGCCTGCCGACTGCCGGCCGGGCCAGGCGCTCATCTTGGCCACTCCGTTCAGGACCGCGCGACAGCGCTCATCCGTGAGATGGCGCAGCCGGAACTGGATGGGATCGGCACCCGCCAGCTCGGCAAGCTCATCCATCGCCGACTCGATTGCGAACACGTTCAGGTGCGCCCCGAGCGAGCGCAGCGATGAGGTCCTGATACTGCTTTGCGTGTCGAGCCGGACGCGAACCTCATGCCGCGGGAAATCATAAAGCGCCGCGGCGTTGCGCGATGCGCCGCCACCCACTGCGTCCGGCAGGTCATCGACTCGCTTCGGCAGGCGCCCGCTGTCCAAAGCTTCGGCGGAGCTGAGATTCACGTAACCGCCGGAGCCCGGCCTCTGGGCGTGGGGGACGCTGACGACCGAGAACCGCCACGTCGCGACGTGGCCTGAGGAGTCGAGTTCCGCCTCTATCTCGGACGACATTGCAGCGCCCAACGGGCCACGACTGAGTTCGTCCTCGCGCGACCATTGCACGCGGACCGGCCTTCCTTCGAATGACATGGCGATAATCGCCGCGTCGAGCGCCGCATCGTCAGCGCCGTTGTGACCATAGCAACCGGAACCGGGGACATGGATGACCCTGATGCTCGATGGATCGACACCCAGGCCGCAGGTGGCGATTTGCCTGCGCAGCGCGAATACTCCCTGCGAATGCGTCCATATCGTCAGCCGGCCTGCCGCATGGTGGGCTAGCGCGCAGGACGGCCCGATCGACGCATGGGCAAGATGGGGACGGGAATATCGGGCTGCGAAGGTTGCGCATCCGGAAATTTGCGGCCGCTCGGCCACGCGAAGGACCGCCACCGTCTCACCGTTCGATTCGGCGGGCTGCCAGAGGCCCGGAATCTCCCGCCAATGGACAAACGCATCCGCCTCCGCATGCGCGCGGTGAACGACGTATTCGTCGTCGCCGACCAAAGCCAGAAAGTCATTTTTTCGCAACATCCCTACGTCCGGGTAGCGTTGCCGGAGCCATGCTTCGTCCACGGTTTCGAGGTGAGCGAGGCGAAAGGGCTGCCTGACCACCCTCGCATGCATCATGCCTTCGAGCGACATGTCATGGATGAAGCCCCCACGCAAAAGCCTGGCGGGAAAGTCCATGCGGGGCGGGCTCGAGCCGACAAGGCGATAGTCACGCACCGGCTTGACCACGGCATCGCCGGTAATCCGCTGCTGCCAATCGACATCCGGCGAGAGCGACCAGAAGTCCAGTTCGGTCGCGGTCCCGTCGAGAAAAATGATCCCGTCGCGGCAAGACAGGGCGTTCAAATCGGCACCGAGGCGCGTGGCAGCGGCTTGCAGCAAGGCGGCGCGGGCTTGTGCTGACGCCAGGCGAATCGATGCGCCTGACACCTCCACCGATCGGCTCCCGGCGGTGATGCCTTCATCTGGCGACCGGTCCGTATCGCCGGACAGGATCTCGATTCTCTCGAGGCCGATGTCCAACTCATCGGCCGCGATCTGCGCGAGCGCCGTCGCAATGCCCTGGCCAAGTTCGACCTTGCCCGTACAGACCGTGACATGCCCGCGACGGGCGAGGGACAGCCACCGGCCCAGGACCGGATTGTCCTGAATGCTCTTGGGCAGAGCGCTCGCGATCATGCCGCGTCATCGCTGCAGCTTGTTGCCGCTCGCTCAATGGCGCGCAGGATCCCGGTATGGGCGCCGCACCGGCACAGGTGCCGGTCCAGTGCGGCAACGATCGCGTCGCGGGCCGGACGGCGCTCCGCCTTCAACAAGGTGTAGGCGCTCATCAAAATTCCGGCGAGGCAATAGCCGCACTGTCCAGCATGCTCGTGCCGAAACGCATCGAGCAGCGCCGCCCCCACTGGGCTATCGGCGAGTCCATCGGCAGTCGTCACGACCGAGCCGGCCAAGGCCGAGACGGGAAACGTGCAAGCGTATCGCGCCCGCCCATCAATATCGACGATGCATGCGCCGCACTGCTCCAGCCCGCAGCCGAAATGCGTCGCTTTCAGATCGAGACGATTTCGCAAGGCGAACAGCAGCGGCTCGTCAGCGTGGACGTCGAGGGTCACTTCGGACCGATTGAGCCGAAACGCAACCGAGGCAATCATGCGCGACGCTCTCCGAGGCGCTTGCTCATGGCCTGAGCAGGACCCGGTTCGTGGTGCCGCGCAGAACCGATGCATAGGCCTTGGCGGCATCGCCAAAGCCGTAGCAGGCGTCCGGATTGATCGGGAACGGCCTCAGGAGACGTTCCTCGAATTTGGGCTTCAGCTTGTCGAATATCCGCGCGCCATCCACTGACGACAGCGCCAGAGTATCGATGCCGACGTACTTGTGGCGGCCACGGAAGAAGTTGAAGATATCGAAGGGAACGGCGCGGTCGAAGGTCGAGATGAAGACCTGTCGCGCCTGTTTCGCCATCGCCCTGTTCGCAATCTCGAAATAGGGGCTGCCCACCGTATTGAAGACGATGTCGGCGCCATGACCGCCCGTCTTCTCGAGCAGGAGCGCTGCCGCGTCCTGTGTGCCGCTGTTGAACATCTCGACAGGGCCGTTCGTGTGGCCGAGCAGCGGCTGGTCGTTGTACTCGACGGCAAAGACCCTGGCGCCGGCCATCGTCGCCAGCTGGATCACGGCCTGCCCGACCTTGCCGTTTCCACCGCAGACCAGCACCACGTCCGTCGGCTGGACACCGCCGGCTTCGCGCAGTCCTTCGTGCGCGGTGATGAACGGCACACCGGCGGAGGCCGCCTCCTCCATGGTCAGGTTGGAGGGCTTTGCACGAACCGCCCTCTCGTCGAGCACCATCCATCTGGCATGGCTGCCGTCTCGCGTGATGCCGAGTTCGCCCCCGCCGCCCCAGATTTCCAGGCCGATCATGCGGGACGGACCCTCGCGGACGATGCCGGCAAAATCGCGACCTGGAATGCGCGGCCATACCGCCTGCGGCATGTGACCGAGCGCCCCCTTCACGTCGCTGGGGTTGACGCCTGCCGCGACCACCTCGACCAGGACTTGGCCGGGGCCGGGACGTGGAATGCCGGTTTCGACGATCTCGATCAGCAGATGATCGAGATCGGGCGATGTCTGCGACATGCTGAGAGCCTTCGGGGCCGTGGCATCCAGTTGAAAATTCATCCGGTTATTTCCTGTTCTACCGGTTGCATCAGTCCAGACCGGGCGGAGGCGTCCGAATGGAGTTCCTCAGCCCGCCAACATCTCTGCCGATTGGGTCAGCCGTTTCGGGTCAGGAACCAGCGGACGAGGCTGTTGAAGTCCCGCCACCGGTCGATCCACAGAAAGTGGTTCGCCTTGTCGAAGACGTAGAACTCCGCACCGGGCATCCGCTTGTACAGCGACACGCCGTTGTCCAGGCCCTTGACCGAGTTGTTGCCCCAGATGACGAGCGGATGCTTGGTGAGCCTGGCCAAGTGCTCGCTGATATGCGCGCCATCCACCTCATATTGCTCGACGTTCCGCTTTCCGCCATCGGCCCAGAACTTCGCCCATGGCGCTTCCCAGATGGGCATCCATCTCGTGCCGAGTTCAGCGCATCTATCGAGGAACGGGTCAGGCAAAATAGAGGCGTCGTAGGTCATCGTGGAAAGCCAGCGGCGCATGCCCTCACGGGTCGTTTCGAGCCCACTGCGGACCATCGTGCCCGGCACGAACGCATCGCTGTATTTGATGTCGACCCCCTTGGCGCCGACGCCGCCCGCGGGCAGAGCCAGGCTGGCACTGTCGACCAGGATCAGTTCGGCAACGAGATCCGGTCGGCGCAGCGCGACATAGGTCGCTATCCAGGCGCCCTGCGACTGACCAAGCAGATGAACGGGCCCCACGCCAAGGGCTTCGATAAACGCAAGCACGTGGTCCGCCCGCACACCTACGTGCCCGATATCGTCGATGCCGCGTGGTGGCTCGGTCTCGCCGCCGCCCAGTTCATCGATCGCGAAGACGTGGAAATGCTCGCCCAAAGGAATAAGGGTGGGAAACCAACGATCACTGCCGAGACCGACCTGAATGTTCGCGCCGTGGACCAGCACCAGCGGCCGGCTCGATGCGGATCCGGCTTCGCGGTAGTGGGTGCGATAGCCGTCGACCGTGATGTACTTGCTTCTCACCTTCTCCGGATGGTCGTAGATCGTCGTCCAATTCTGGGTGGTCGGCGTGGAAGTATTGGTCATCAAGCACGCTCCTTGAGGTCGGCGGTCATGTTGGCCGCATGCCGTTCATGCTCGACCGGGTCCAGGTATGGATTTGGCGCGCATCGGTTCGCGATGCGCGCCACCCGCATCAGATCGAAGATGGCCGTCGCGGCAGGCCGAGCGCATCCTGCGCCGCCCACAGGTATTTCAGCTCGGCATGATCGCGCCAATTGACCTCCGCCGGGACGTCGCCGGATTCCTTCAACTGCGCGATGAATGTGTCCATGACCTCGCTGCTGTCGAACCCTCCGTCCGGACTGAGCATGTCGAGCTCTTCCTGGTATTGCGCCTCGAATGCCGGCGGGATCTCGTAGCCGGCCTCGCGCATGATCTTGTACGCTTCGTCCTTGTTGGCGCGATTGAAGAGCCACTGTCTTGCGCGGATGTCGGCGACCATCCAGGCATAGGCGGTGTCCTCATTCGCTGTAAGCCATGGACCCAGCGCGACGATCGCTTCCTGCGGTGCCGGGAAAAGTTCGTCATGAATGAATTTCCCGCCTGCTTGCTCGACGCCGGCGCGGTGGCGCGGGAACAGGACCGCGGCATCGATGGTGCCGCTGATGACGGCCATCTGCCGGGCGTTGGAGGCGCCGGTCATCGGAACGATCTCGACGTCCTTATCGGGATCGAGGCCCATCTTGATCAGGATCTGCTTCAGCACCCAGGTGTTGCGGCCGGCGAGCGCACCGCCGGAGACTTTCTTGCCTTTCAGATCCGCCGGCGTGTCGATGCCCTTGCGCGCCGCAAGGATCCAACGCTCCCGCTGCCGGAAAACGCCGATGATCTTGATCGGCATGTTGCTGGCGATGGCGGCCGACAGGGCCCTGTCGGTGTCGCTGTGGGTCATGTCGAGACTGTTGCTCACCAGGCCGGGGATGTATTCCTCGGTCAGGGTGGCCTTCAGATCGGTGATGCCCACCTCCTTGAAATAGCCCTTCACGGTACCGATCGTCGTCGGCCAGGCGTCGGCATAGTTCGGGCTGATCTCGCCGTAGCGCAGTGTGCTGAGGTTTGCCTTGATGTTGTCCAGGCTGGGGCCTGCGGTCTGGGCAAATCCAGAGCGGCCGGTCGCCAAGGCCAGCATGATGCCGAGGGCACTGTAGCCGCCGATCCGAAGCACGTCGCGGCGCCGCAAGTCCGCATTCGCGCTTTCGCTGTTGTTGATCTTTGTCATTGTTTGTTGCCTCCCCATTTGATTTGCGTTTTAAGAAATTGTGTTGCCTCAAAGGCTGTCGATGCGGCGCCACGGCGCGACATAGGCTTCCAGCCATCGGGTCGCCTGGATGAGCGCCAATGAGACCACGACCAGCACGAAGAGGACGGAGTACATCAGCGACGAGTTGAACGTGTCTGCCGCGCGTTTGATCAGGTAGCCGAGGCCGTTCGAGCCTCCAAAGATCTCGGCGATCACGACACCGACAAGGCCGCGGCCGATTCCCTGCTGCACGCCGGCGATGATGAATGGAAGGGTGAAGGGCAGCACGACCTTGGCATACAGCTCCCAGCGGTTTGCCCCGAATACCCTGGCGGCCGCCAGAAGCGACTTCTCGGTCGTCTTCACCCCTGCCCATGCATTGATGATGATCGGAAAGATCGCCGACAGAACGACGATCATGACCTGCATCTTCACCGTAAAGCCGAGAAACAGGATGAACAGCGGCACCAGCGCGACGCGCGGAACCGAGGCGAGCGCCCAGATGTATGGGCTGAGGATGGTCTCGACATATTTGTTGCCGCCCATCAGCAGCCCGGCCGGAATACCCAGCACGAATGCGATGACAAGGCCGATGCCGAGCGTGCGCAATGTGAAGAACAGGTGGTCGCGGATGCTTCCGGAAACCGACGCGCCCGGTGGCGCTGACGTGGTCAGCCCCTTCCACAGCGCGGCGAACATGTCGCTCGCCTTGGGCAGGAACAGTTCGTTGACGAAGCCCATCCTGACGAAGATTTCCCACGCGGAGAAGAAGAGCGCCAAGTTGAGAGCCGTGATGCCCCAGGCGCCGTAGCGCCTCCAGAATTCGCGCAACGTCCACTCTGTCTTGACCAGCCGGTTCGAAGTATCGGTCGAGAGTGCGGGATCGGTAGTTTTGCTCACTCTCATCGCTTTCCTCCCCGGGATGACTGGATCGCTTCGTCTTTGACCAGACGCCAGATGTGATCGCGCAGCCTCGTGTATTCCGGCAGCGTCTTGGTGTCGTCATTGAAACGCGGCCGCGGAAGGTTCACATCGACCACTTCCTTGATGCGTCCTGGACGGTAGGAGATCACGACGACCCGGTCGCCCAGCATGATCGCCTCGTCAATCGAGTGGGTGATGAAGACAACCGTCTGGTTCGTCTTGGCGACGAAACGTTCCATCTCGCTTTGCATTGCTTCGCGAGTCATCGCGTCGATGGCGGCGAAAGGCTCGTCAGCGAGAAGGATGTCCGGCTCGGAAACCAAGGCGCGAGCGATCCCGACGCGCTGCTTCATGCCGCCCGAGAGTTCGTAGGGGAACGACTTCTCGAAGCCGGTGAGGTCCACGAGGTCGATGTAGCGTCGTACCCGCTCGTCCATCTCGTCCTGAGAAAGGCCCAGCTTCTGGAATTCGAACGGCATGCGCACGTTCGATTCTACTGTCCGCCATGGCATCAGCGCATAGTCCTGGAACACCATGGCGCGGTCGGGGCCGGGACCGGTGACCTGCCGACCATTGACGGTGATGGCTCCGGCCCATGGTTTGACCAGGCCGGAGATGGCGTTGATGAAGGTTGTCTTGCCGCAGCCCGAAGGTCCGACCAGCACGATGAACTCGCCGCGGTTGATCGTCAGGCTGACATCGCTCAGCGCCGTGAGCCTCTGCCGTTCGCGAAAGAGTTCGTATCCGACGGTTAGCCCGGTGGAGACAATCAGAGGAGTGGCACTCTTCGTGCCTGCCGCCTGCAAGGGCAGCGGGCTTTCCCGGACAACATTCATCGGCTTTGTCTCCTCCCGCACGGTCTTGGCGCCTTCAGGGCTCGTTCATGCAAACGATTGCGGAAAGTAATGCGGAAGAATGGCCCGCGCAAGCAGAGTTTTTCCGGCTGGCCGACGGCGACAACTCGCGGACAGATCGAGAGATCGCCGCACCGCGTTCGGCTCATCGGTTAGAGCGTTGAAGGCTGCCGGGCGGAAAGAGGTCTGGTCGGCGCCGCGGCCGCGCATGGTCATGGCAAGCCCGGACGGAGCCAAGGAAAGACCATTCTGCGGGTGGCATGAGCACCGCTGTCGCGCCGACCGAGCGGGGTGCTCAGACGGCCTGCACTGATGCCGTATGGATGTCGTTCTGAGCAGCCGGCATGCGCTACGGCCCGGCGCCGGTGAGGAATGTTCTCACCGCCTCGGCGACGATCCGGGGGCGGTCGGCTTTCGACGGGACGGCGTCGAGCCCGAGTAGGACGCGCGCGTGGGCGTCGAGGCGCAAGAGGCCGAGATACTGGTGTGCGAGCAGGTGAGCGTCGCGTGACGCGTCGAGATCGCCGAGAGCTTGCCGGCTCTCGATGAAGCCCACCACCGCCTTTACGGCGCCTTCGGGCCCGTTGGTCGAGAATGTCGTCGCGATCTCCGGGAATCGCCGCCCCTGCGCGATGACGAGCCGATGCAGTGCGACCGCTTGAGGATCGTAGATCACCGAGAGGAAGGCTTCGCCGATCTTCTCCAGCGCTCGCGGTATCGGCAGGCCATCCAGACGCAGCTCGTCCAACTGTCTCCGCAGGATTGCGCTTTCGTGTTCGACGACAGCGTTCAGGAGTCCTTCTTTGCCTCCGAAATGGCGATAGATGTTCGTCTTCGAGCCACCGACCCGGGCGACAATGGAGTCGACGCTGACGAGCTCATAGCCGTGCTCCAGGAACAGCTGTGCCGCGTGGGTCAGGATCGCCACTCGGGCGGTTTCCGCCCGCTTAGTCTCTCTCATCAGAGGATACGCGCTCCAGGGTCCGTGACCCCAATTCCTATCTCAGAATCGGTGAAGCCGCCAACGCGGCTCGTCGAAGCACCTCATCCGATTCCGGATTGACTCCGAAAGTCGATACCATACAGTACGGTATCAAACATAACGACCATCAACGGGAGGGCCTCGTGTCTAGACTTGCCGACCAGATCCGATCCCCGCGCGATTGGAGCGCCACCGCTGCGCCTCGACCCATCATCGCGCCGCTGCAATCCGTGTATGAGCGGGTTTCCTGGCTGTCCTATCCGCTGATCCGCGTCGCCGCCGGGCTCGTTCTCATGCCTCACGGGGCACAGAAGCTGTTCGGCTGGTTCGGAGGAAATCCGGAGCGACTGGCCGCCGCTTTCGAAAGCATCGGCTTCGTGCCCGGCGCGTTTTGGGTCATGGCCGCGGGCCTCGTCGAACTCGTCGGCGGATTTCTCGTTGCGGTCGGCTTGCTCACGCGTCCTGCGGCTTTGGCGACATCGGGGCTGCTCTTCATCGCGGTCGGGGTGCAAATGCCGAACGGTTGGTTCTGGACGAATGGGGGCATCGAGTTTCCGCTGCTGTGGGCGGTCGCCATGCTCGCGGTCGCGCTCGGCGGCGGAGGGCGGCTCTCGGTCGACTCGGCCATCGGCCGGGAATTCTGAACCGCCCGCCGAGGAACCCGACACAATGGATACGAGCCCCGCGTCGTCCGCAGGCCACTTCGCCCATTTGCGCGCCGCCAACCTGATTCCGCTCTGGGAGGTCGCATCGAGCCTGGTGCCGACCGAACCGAGGCCATCCTGTGCCCCCTGCCTTTGGGAATACGAGAAGGTCATTCGCCCGGCGATGCTGGATGCGGGCACGATCTCCGCCGAGGAGGCGGAACGGCGGGTGCTGCTTCTCGCGAACCCGTCGCTGCCCCGCCCGGCAACGACGTCGACCCTGGGCGCCGGCTTTCAGCTGATCATCGGCGGGGAGGTCGCGGATTCGCACCGGCACACGCAGGCGGCCCTGCGCGTCGTCATCGAAGGGCAGGGCGCCTATACCGCCGTCAACGGCGAGTGCCTCACCATGGAGCGCGGCGATCTCATTCTGACGCCGAGCTGGGCATGGCACGACCATGAGAAGACGAGCGATGGTCCCATGATCTGGCTCGACGGCCTCGATGTTCCGCTGCTGAATCAACTGCACGTCACCTTCTATGAAGATTTGCACGGCCGCCAATTCCCTCAATCACGGCCGGCCGGATTCTCGGAAGCGACCTTCGGTCGCGGCGTCACGCCGGTCGACGCGCGTTTCGGCAGCCACGCCGCGACCAGCGGGTCGGCACCGCAGCTGCGATATCCCTATGGCAACGCCCGGACGGCCCTGTCGATGATGGAGAGCGCGGCCGGACCCGATCCGACCGACGGCTACAAGCTGCGCTATTCGAACACTATGACCGGCGGCCATGTCCTGCCGACGATCGGCGCCTTTCTCCAATTGCTGCCAGCCGGCTTTGCGTCCCGTCCGAAGCGCCAGACCGACGCCGAGATCTTCGTGGTCCTCGAGGGCAGCGGCACCACGATCGTCGGCGGCCAGGAGCTTCATTGGCGGGAGAACGATGTCTTCGTCGTCCCCAATTGGACCTGGCGGCACCACGTCTCGGAGAGGGATTCGGTGCTGTTCTCATTCTCCGACTGCGCCATGCAGCAAGCTCTCGGTATCTGGCGCGACGAGACCAGCGGGTGATCACCACCCGAGGTACCACGCGCGGGGAGACGAGATGAGAGAGATCAGCGCGGCGGCGGTCGAGACGGCGATCTCGAATGCCAAGATGGGACCGCTGCAGTATCGGGTGGTTGTCTGGTGTTCGCTGCTTCTGGTCTTCGACGGCTACGACATCGGCGGCATCGGCTATGCCGTTCCCGCCCTTGTCGGGGCCTGGCATCTGGAGCCGTCTGCCTTCACCCCGGCGATCGTGCTGGGCGGCGTCGGCATGCTCGTCGGATCCATGATCTCGGGCGTCCTCAGCGACCGGTACGGCCGGAAGCCTGTCTTCATGACGTGCATTCTGGTCTTCAGCGTCTTCTCCCTGGCGAGCGCCTTGTCCGAGACGACCGAGTTTCTGGCGGCGACCAGGCTGCTGACGGGCCTCGGGCTCGGCGGCGGACTGCCGGCGGCGATCGCGCTGTCATCGGATTATGTCCCGGGGAAGAACCGCACCATTATCGTCGGGGCGATGACCGCCGCGGTTCCGGTGGGCCTGGCGCTTGGCGGCCTGGCGTCGTCGATCCTCCTGCCGACATTTGGATGGCAATCGATCTTCGTCTTGGGCGGTGCGCTGCCGCTCTGCCTGCTGCCATTCTTCGCATGCCGTCTTCCCGAGTCGATCCAGATCATGCTCGCAAAGGGCAAGTCGCAGGAAAAAGTCGATGCCCTTCTCAAGGCACTGAGCATCGACCCGGAAAAGCTGCCGGCAGCCCAGCCTGAAGACTCAAGCGCCACCGAGCCGGGCAATCCCGTCGTCGCCCTGTTCCGCGACGGCAATGCCAGGCGAACCCTGCTGCTTTGGGTCATGTTCTTCGGCAACTTCCTGTCCACCTGGCTCGTGATCTTCTGGTTGCCGACCATTCTCAGCGCTGCGGGCGCAGATCCGGGCCATGCGGCGTTCTTCAGCGCGCTGCTGCCGATGGGAGGGCTGTTCGGCGTGGTCTTTGTCGCCACCCTCGCGGGCCGGCTCGGCACCGAACGGCTCCTCGCGATCGGGCTGGTCGTGGGCGCTGTCTCGATCTTCGCCCTCTGGCTGGTGAACCCGACCACGCCGTGCACGGTGATCCTGGTCTTCGCGATTGGTGCCGGAATACAGGGCGCTCAGTTCGGCATGAATGGGCTGAGCGGCTCGGTCTATCCGGCGCGCATCCGCGCGACCGGCTCGGGATGGGCCTTCGGTGTCGGCCGGTTCGGGAACGTGCTGGGCCCGGCCCTGGGCGGCGTGGTCCTCGGCCTCGGCCTGCCGCCGAAGACGATGCTCCTGGTCGCGGTGGGACCGATCCTGATCGCCGCCGTCGCCATGGCCCTCCTCGGCCGTGAGCGTTCTGCCGGCCGCCTGGACGCCGAGCCGCAAGCACTGCCCGCATAGCCGGCCGGCCGCCTCCGGGGCTCCTCGCGTGGTCCCAGCCGGCGAAACGCTGCATCAGCAAAGGATATCCAGCGTGAAGATCTGTCGCTTCAACGGCAAACGCATCGGGATCGTCGAGGAGAGCACGGTTCGGGATGTCAGCGACGTCCTCGATGATCTCCCCGCTTTGATGTGGCCGGTCGCTCACGGTGACCATTTCATTCGGCATCTTTCCGAGCTGATCGAGCGGATCGGCACTGCGCCGACGGGGCGCGGCCGTCCCCTTCTTCAGCTTTCGGACCTTCGTCTCGACAGCCCGGTCGCGAACCCGTCGCGTATCATCGCCGCGCCGCTGAACTATCCGCTCCACATCGGCGAGGGGCACGACCCGGCGATCAATCACGGCGTCCACATGCCGAGCTATGAAGGGTTCGCGACGCCGATCGACAAGTTCGGCCTCTTCCTGAAATCACAGACCGGGCTCGTCGGGCCCGGACAGGGCATAACGCTCCACCTCCCCGGCCGGCGCACCGATCACGAGCTCGAACTGGCTGTGGTCATCGGCACGGGCGGCAAGGGGATTGTCCGCGCCGACGCCCTCGCCCATGTGGCGGGCTACAGCATCGCGCTGGACGTCACGGTGCGCGGGCCGGAGGACCGGAGCTTCCGGAAGTCGCCCGACAGCTACTCCGTCCTCGGGCCCTGGCTGGTCACCGCCGATGAAATCGACGACCCCGACGACCTCGATTTGGAACTCTCCGTCAACGGTGTCCGGCGGCAGGCCTCGAACACCCGCGAGCTCATCGTCGATGTTCGAGACCTGATCGTCCGGGCATCGGCCATGTATGAGCTTTTCCCGGGCGACATCATCATGACCGGAACGCCGGACGGGGTTGGCGAGCTCGCTGCGGGCGACGTCGTTCATGCCTGGATCAGCAAGATCGGCGCGATGGACGTCGCCGTCGTTTGACCCGCGTCTGTGTGCGACGCCACGCCAGACAATGGACCTGCGCCGCGGCAAAAAGCATGTGCTGGCATTGCCGCGGAGGCCCCGCGGCAATGCCAAGCTCACATTCCGTGTCAGCGGCTGTTCATCCGGTCGAACAAGGCCTCGCCCTGCCTGCGGGTATTGACCGACATGCCGACCAGAATCTCGTCCTGGCCGTTCTCCCATTGAACGAGGGCGTCTTTGGCGAAGTCCTCCGGCAACATCATCTGCTGACTGGCTGTGCCTTTGCTCCGGGCTCCTCCGCCGAGGCCGGTATCCACGATCGGGGGAACCATCTCCACGACCTTGATCCCTGCCGCCTTCAGTTGATGGCGCAGGCTGAGCGTGAAGGAGTGAATGGCCGCCTTGGTGGCGCAATAGACGGGAACATCGGCCATCGGCGCAAAGGCCAGCCCCGAGCTGACGTTGACGATGGCGGCCTGCGGCTGTCGCTTCAGCAGAGGCAGGATCTCGGCGATCAGAGAAATCGGTGCGGTCAGGTTGACCGCCACTTCCTGGTCGATGTGCTCGAGCGCTCCATCCTCGTTGAAGTTCCGGCGATGTTGAACGCCGGCATTGTTAACGAGGATATTGAGCTCGGGGTGATCCGCGTTCAGCCAATCCACCATGGACCGGCGACTCTCCGGGTTGGTGACGTCGCAGACCCGGGTGATCAGCGCCGGCACCTGCGCCCGCGCCTTGCGGAGAGCATGCTCGTTTCGGCCGCAGATGATGACGCTGTTGCTTCGTTCCGAGAGTCCCCGCGCCAGCGCAAAGCCGATGCCGGTTGCTCCGCCTGTGACAAGGATGGTGTTTGCGGTCAGGCTCATGGTCGAACGTCCTTCTTGATTGGAATAGAAGGTGCGCCCATCAGAACATCAGGGTTTCAGCGGACACACCTTCACGACCGGCAAGCCGGTCTCGGTGTCGCGGTTACCCTGACGGGAGAGTTGCCGCCCAGCTGCGGGCGACGACCGGGCTACCATCCGGTCAGCACTCTTTCGACATGACGTTTCTATCAGCGCTCCCAGGAGGCCGCAACCGGTTGGTCGCTGCCTGGCGCTCCTGATGGGTGAGGCACGCACGGCGAGCCGGATGTTTGGTCACCGTCATGGGGAGCGCCGAGCGCGATGAGCTCGGGCTCCGCATCAGCCACAGAACCACTCGATGAAGGCTTGAAGTTTCGGCGGCTGACCGCGCGAGGGGTAGTAGAGTTGGAACTGGTGAGGATCCGGCTCGAATTGCGTCAGAAGCTCGACGGGATCGTCCGAGCAGACGGCGATTGTGTCCGCAGCCATGTAGCGTTGGGCGATGCCCAAACCTTCACGAATGGCGAGAGCAATATGCTCGTTGTCGTCGAGCACCAGTCGGGACGGCGGGTCGATCCGAAGCACCTGACCGTCGACCTTGAAGATCAGCGGCTGGAGCCGCTGGCTTCCGGGCAACCTGTAGCGCACGACGCGATGACCTGCGAGATCGTTCGGATGCTGGGGGATGCCGGCCGCCTGCAGATATGAGGGCGAGGCCAGTGTCGGGCGGCGAAGCGCCGGACCGATGGGACGGGCGATCATGTCCATCTCCAGCATGCCCGGAAAGCGGATCCCGGCGTCGAAACCCTGCGCGACGATATCCGTCAGCCGGTCTTCGGTCGTGAGCTCGAGCGTGATGTCGGGGTAGTGGCGGACGAAGCCGGCCAGCCGCGGCAGGATGCAGGCCTGGGCAGCCAGCCGCGACAGGTTGATACGCAGATTGCCTGCTGGCCGCTTTCCGACCGCCCGGACCCGGTCGAGTGCGTCCGTGATGTCGCTGAAGGCCCGGTCGGTGTCGTGCAGCAGCAGCCGGCCCGCCTCGGTCAACCGGACGCTGCGACTGGTGCGCTCGAACAGCCTGGCACCGATCAGGGCTTCGATCTGACGGATCTTCTGCGACACCGCAGACGGCGTCATTCCCAGCCGGCCCGATGCGGCGGTAAAGCCGCCAGTCGCCGCGACCATGCGGAAGGCGGGCAGCAAAGGGAAGATGTCGGATTCCATCGTTAAGCACTGCTTCAGGAGCCTTAAAGGATGAACCAGCTCAACTTCATGATCAAGCGGCCGCATCTTCGGACACGTTCATAGTTCGATCTGGAGCGACAAATGACCGGAGAGATTGCGCTGACAGCACGGAGCCTGAAGGGAAATTCGGCGGGTGCGATCGATGCTGCGGTCGACGAGGCGCTGGCCGAGAGCCGCATCGTCGGTTGCGTGGTGCTCGTCGCCGAAGACGGCAAGCTGGTCTATGAACGGGCGGCAGGCCATGCCGATCGCGAAACGGGCAGGCAGATGCGGGTCGACACGCCGTTCCGCTTGGCTTCGGTGACGAAGCCGTTCACGACCATGGCGGCGTTGAAGCTCATGGAAGCCGGTCGTTTGTCGCCCGAGGACGGCGTGACGAAGTATCTGCCGGAGTTTCGGCCTCGTCTGCAGGACGGCTCGGCCGCCGATATCAGGATCGCTCACCTGATGGCGCACATGGCCGGGCTCGACTACCGCTTCCAGCAGCCAGTGGATGGCGCCTACGCCCGCGCGCAGGTTTCGGATGGGCTGGACGAAAGCCAAGAGTCTCTGGCTGCCAACATCGCTCGCATCGCGAGCGTGCCGCTGGACCGCAGGCCGGGCGAGGGCTGGCGCTATTCCGTCGCGACAGATGTGCTCGGCGGCGTCATCGAAGCCGT
Organism: Inquilinus sp. YAF38; assembly: GCF_052113205.1. NCBI lineage: Bacteria > Pseudomonadati > Pseudomonadota > Alphaproteobacteria > Rhodospirillales > Rhodospirillaceae > Inquilinus > Inquilinus sp. YAF38. The sequence continues at coordinate 32,026 of NZ_JBFRCU010000049.1, forward strand.
CACCGGCACAGCCCTCGGCGAAGCCATCCGCACGCTGGTCTGCGATCCGCTGCGGCTCGACGCGGCGTTTCATTGGCCCGGCGATGAGCTTGCCGTCCCGTATCGCGACGGCGAGCCGCAGCCGGTGCGAATGACGGCCGGGGTCGAGGTGCCGCTGCCCTTCGGCGAAGGGCCGGGCGTCCGGTTCGATCCGGAGCGGATCCGAACCGAATCCACCTGGCCCTCGGGTGGTGCGGGCATGGCGGGACGAGCCCGGGATGTTCTGACACTGCTCGAAGCGCACCGCTCCGGCGATTTACTGCGCGACGACCTCCGCCAGGCGGCGAGGCTGCCACGTGTCGGCGCGGAAGCGCAGGCGGCCGGCCCGGGCTGGGGATTTTCCTGGCTGGGCGCCGTGCTGATCGACCCCGCGGAAGCCGCGAGCGGATGGAGCAAGGGATCGGTGTCCTGGGGCGGCGTGTATGGCGCCTCGTGGGGCATCGACTTCGAACGGAAACGAACCGTCGTCTCGCTGACAAACACCGCCTATGAGGGGATGTTCGGCAAATTCTCGCGCAGCATCGCCGCGGCGACCTCCGGCCCGGCGACGTAATTCGTCAAGCTCGTGCGTCGATGCTCAAGGCGCAGGGGCTCCCCGATCAGCCTCGTATCTGGAGCGGCGATGGCCGACGCAATGGATCCGTGGCTTCAAGTGTCGAGGCATTTCGGCAACCCGGAGACGAGCGCATCGATCGCCAGCCGCGACCGCAGCGGCAGATATCGGGTGGCCGGCCACACCGCGTAGCATTCCATCGACGCGCTCGGGCGATCCGTCCAGAGCTCGACGAGAGCGCCCGCACGCATCCGATCGCGGATGAGCCAGTGCGGAAGCCAAGCCAGCCCCATCCCGGCGACGGCGGCGTCCGCGATCACCTCGAGGTCGTCGAAACGCAGCCGGGAGGTGACGGAAACGTCGACGAGGGCGCCGCCGGCGTCGGGAAGCTGCCAGGTCAGCCCGTGATCGTTGCGCCAGTAGACAAGGCTGTCGTGGCCGGCCAGATCCGCCAGCGAACGGGGCTGCCCGCGGGCGGCAAGATAGGCCGGAGAGACGCAGAGCACCTTGCGCTGGCTCACCAGACGGCGCGCAGACAAGGCGGATCCGCTGCCGAGGACGCCGTTGCGAATGGCCAGGTCGACGCCGTCGGCGATCAGGTCGATCTGACGATCGTTGAAGCTCAGCTCGAGCTCGAGCTTCGGGTGCTGGCGCGCAAAGGCAAGGAGGATGGGCGCCGCGCAGTATCGCCCGAACAGCACGGGCATCGATACGCGCAATCGGCCGAAGACATCGCGTCGGCCGGATTCCAGGAGAGACTCACCCGCCCGCAGTTCCTCGATGGCACGCAGGCATCGCTCGTAATATTGCTGGCCGTCCTCCGTCAGGCTTTGCAGACGTGTCGTCCGGTGGAACAGCCGAACGCCGAGCCGTTCCTCCAGCCGCGCGATCGCCTTGCCGACTGCCGAACGCGACAGCGACAGCCGGTCGGCGGCCTTGGCGAAGCCTCCGGCTTCGACCGCCTCCACGAAGACCTCCACGCCATCGAACCTGTCGCGCACGGAAGGGCCCTTTCTCGGACGGCGATCTGATGATCGTAGAACAGGAAGAGACAAGTATGCGAAAAACAATCGCCACTACGGACCGTCGCTCTACGGTAACAGTGGGCGCCAGCAAAAGGCCCCGGGCTGACTGGCTCTTGGGCGGCCATCAGGCATCACCTCATCCTCCTGTCGTGCTCGGGACGCCCATCGGGAGCCTCGGCGGCGCCCGGGTCTGACGCAGAGAGATGCGCATCCCTCAAATCCTAAGGAGCACGACAATGGCCGAGAGCACCAAGCCCGTCCTGTGCGTGACGACGAGCTTTCCGATCAAGGGGGATTCCGGCCAGCCGACGGGCTTCTGGCTGAGCGAACTGACCCATCCCTTGGCCGTCCTCGAGGACGCGGGCGTCAGGACCGAGCTTGCCTCCGTGCGCGGCGGCCAGCCGCCGATCGACGGCTTCGACCTGTCGGATCCGGTCAACGCACGGTTCTGGAACGATGAGGCGTTTCGCACGGCGCTCGGCAACAGCCTCAGCCTTGCCGATGTCGACACCTCGCGCTACTCGGCGGTGTTCTTTGCCGGCGGGCACGGGACCATGTGGGACTATGCCGGCAGTCCGGACGTGCAGCGCGTGATCCGCGAGATCTACGAGGCCGGCGGCGTGGTTGCCGCGGTGTGCCACGGGCCGGCGGCCCTGGTGAACGCCAGGCTCAGCGACGGCAGCCATCTCGTCGCCGGAAAGCAGCTGACCGCCTTTACCGACGCGGAGGAAGAGGAGGTCCAGGCGACCAGGATCGTGCCGTTCCTGCTGGCCTCGACCCTCGAGCAGCGCGGTGCTCACCACAACCCCGCCCCGAACTGGGCGGAGAACGTCGTGGTCGACGGGCGCCTGATCACCGGCCAGAACCCGGCCTCCGCCCATGGCGTCGGCGTGGCGATCGCCGCGCAGCTCGCGCCCAAAGCTTGATCAGCACCATCAGGGGAAATCCCATGGCCACGCCCAACCTTCCGCATTCCGCTTTGACGCCGGCCGACATCGCTTCGGTCTCGCCCGTGCTGGCGAGCTATACCAAGAGCAAGATCGGCGACGAGCTCTGGCAACGGCCAGGGCTGTCGAAGAAGGATCGCTACATCGTCACGCTGTCGGCGCTGATCGCCCGGACGCAGACGATCGGCATGCTGCATTACTTCAACAGCGCGCTCGACGGCGGCGTGACCCCGGCGGAGATCTCCGAGATCGTGACCCAGCTCGCCTTCTATGGCGGGTGGTCGACAGCCTTCGCTGCGGTCGACGTCCTGAAGGACATCTTCGCGCAACGGGAAATCGGTGCCGACCAGCTGCCCGAGGTCGCGCCGCCGCTGCTTTCGCTCGAGGATGCGGTGCCGGACGAAAGCGACCGGGTCGCCTTCATCGGCGGCAGCGTCGCGCCGGTCTCGCGCGCGCTGCAGCATTTCACCGACGATCCTCTCTATCATCAGGTCTGGCTTCGTCCCGGGTTGGCGATGCGCGATCGCAATCTCGTGACCATCTCGGCGCTGATGGCGCTCGGCCAGCTCGAGTTCCTGCCGTTCTACCTGAACCGTGCCGTTCAGAAAGGCGTGACGAGGGAGCATCTCGGCGAGATCATCGCGCATATCGCCTTCTACTCCGGCTGGCCGTTCGCGATCTCCGCGACCGGGGTGATCAAGGCCTTCTTCGCGGGGAAGCCCGCCTGATCCTCCCCCGAAGCAGGTTCAGACGGCGAGGCAAGCTCTGGCGATCATTGCAGAGGGCCGTGAATGAAAATCATAGCAATCGAAGAGCATGTCCTGCCGGATGAGGTGAGACAGGCGTGGGGCTCTACCCCCGGCGCCGACGACGGAACCCTCGCTCTCAATCCGGGCGTGCTTGGCGAGCGTCTTGCCGATCTCGATGAGCAGCGGCTCGCCCTGATGGACGAGACCGGGGTCGATGTCCAGGTGCTGTCGCTGACGACGCCGGGCCTGAACAATCTGTCCGGCCGGCAGGGCGTCGACCTGGCCCGCCGGACGAACGATCTCCTCGCCGATGCGGTCTCGGCGAACCCGTCCCGCTTCCAGGCGCTCGCGGTGCTGCCGTGCGCGGAGCCCGAAGCTGCCGCTCATGAGCTGCGCCGATGCGTCGAGGAGCTGGGCTGCAGGGGGGCGATCCTGCATGGCCGCGTCGGCGACAGGAATCTCGATCATGCGATGTTCGAGCCGACCTTTGCCTGCGCGGCCGATCTGGGCGTGCCGCTGCTGATTCATCCGCAGATCCCCCAGGATCGCGTGCGCGAGGCCTGTTATTCGGGCTTCGGCGACCGGATCGACCTCGCCTTCTCCACCTTCGGTCTCGGCTGGCACTATGAGGCGGGGATCCAGTTCGTCCGCCTGGTCCTGGCGGGCGTGTTCGACCGCTATCCCGGCCTGCAGGTCATTCTCGGCCATTGGGGCGAGCTGGTGATCTTCTATCTCGAGCGGCTCGCGGCGCTCGACCATGTGGCCGGGCTCGAACGGCCGTTCATCGACTATGTCCGCAGCAATCTCTACCTCACGGCCAGCGGCATGTTCAGCCCGGCCTATCTTCAGCGCGCGATCGACGCGGTGGGTCCCGGCCGGGTCTTGTTCTCGACCGACTATCCGTACCAGTACCGCCCCGGCGGGGACGCGCGCCGCTTCCTGGATGGTCTGGCGCTCGACGAGGCCCACAAGGCGCAATTCGCCCAAGAAAACTGGGAACGCCTGACTGGAAACGCAGCCGGGTGACGATGACCGTCATTCATGAGCCAGGCTGATAGCCTCATGCGTTTTCATGGCGCTAATGGTTTCTCCCACAGCCCATACGTCTTTGGTGGTTGGTGACGTCATCCGGGACGACGGCAGCGGACGGGTCGCGCTGGGCGGGATCGCGCCGAGGCTGTCGCCGGGCAGGCGATGGCGAACGCCCGGCCGACCAACGACAACGCATTCGAGGTGCCGCTGGTGGAGCGCTCGCTCGCTCTGGTCATGGCGCAAGCGCGAGGGTGAACCATGAAATTCGATACGCTTGCTGGGCAGAACCCGATCGACCGGCTGAAAGTGGTCGGACAGCCTGTCGACCGCTTCGAGGCGAAGCTGAAGACAACGGGCACGGCGACTTACGCCTACGAGCATCATGATATCGCGCCGAACGTCGCCTATGGCTACATCCTCGGCGCGGCGATCGCCAAGGGCCGGATCACGTCGATCGACATCCGGCAGGCCGAGGCCGCTCCCGGTGTGCTGGCCGTGGTCACCCACCGCAATGCCGGGCCGCTCGGCGTCGGCAAGTTCTACGTCCAGCGCATGTTGGCGGCGCCCGACGTGGACCACTACCATCAGCCCGTCGCCGTGGTGGTGGCCGAGACCTTCGAGCAGGCCCGCGCCGCGTCGTCGCTGATCCGCGTCGACTACACGCGCGGCGAGGGGAGGTTCGATCTCGCCGCCCAGCTGGAAAGCGCGCCCGTGGCGCCGCAAATGCAGTTCGGCGGGCCGACCCAGACGGATGTCGGAGATTTCGAAGGGGCTTTCGCCGCCGCGGAGGTCAAGATCGACGAGACCTATGTCGTGCCCGATCAGGCGCATGCGATGATGGAGCCGCACGCCACCATCGCCCGCTGGGACGGCGACCGCCTGACCTGCTGGACCTCGATTCAGCAGATGAACTGGGGCATCCGCGACCTCGGCCTCATCCTGGGAATTCCGCGAGAGAATCTCCGGCTGATCTCGCCCTTCATCGGCGGCGGTTTCGGGGGCAAGGGAACGGTCCAGGCCGACCTCGCGCTCGCCGCGGTCTGCGCCCGCGCGGCGCGGCGGCCGGTGAAGCTGGCGCTCCAGCGGCCCATCATGTTCAACAGCACCATTCACCGGCCGAAGACCATCCAGCGCATCCGTCTGGCGGCGACGCGCGACGGCAGGCTGACGGCCGTGGGCCATGAGAGCTGGTCCGGCAACCTCGCCGGCGGGCGAACCGAGCCGGCGACCCTCTCGACGCGGGCGCTCTATGCGGGACCCAACCGCATGACGCGGGTGCGGCTCGCCACGCTCGACCTCGCCGAGGGGAACGCGATGCGGGCGCCCGGCGAAGCGCCGGGCTTGATGGCACTGGAGATCGCGATGGACGAGCTGGCGGAAAAGCTCGGGGTCGACCCGGTCGATTTCCGCATTCTGAACGACACGCAGGTCGACCCGGAAAAACCCGACCGCCCGTTCTCCTCGCGACCCTTCGTCGAATGCCTGCGCCTCGGGGCCGACCGCTTCGGATGGAGCGCGCGGAAGGCAGAACCGGGGCAGGTGCGCGACGGACATTGGCTGATCGGCATGGGAATGGCCGGGGCGATCCGCGGCGCGCCGATCTCCAAGGCCGGGGCGCGACTCCGTCTCGACCGGCACGGTGTCGTGACGGTCGAGACCGACATGACCGATATCGGCACCGGCAGCTACACGATCGTGCAGCAGACGGCGGCCGAAATGATGGGCGTGCCCCTCGACAAGGTGGTGGCCAGGCTCGGGGATTCGAGCTTCCCGGAGACGCCGGGATCCGGCGGCCAGCAGGGCGCTCCGTCGGTCACCGCGGGGGTCTATGCGGCCTGCATGAAGCTGCGCGAGGCGATCGCCCAGCGCCTCGGCTTCAACGGCGTCGATGCCGAGTTCACGGACGGCGAGGTCCGTTCGGGCAATCGCAGCGTGCCGATCGCGCGCGCGGCCGACGACGGCGACCTCGTCGTCGAGGACAGCATGGAGTTCGGCGACCTGGCGAAGCGCTACGCGATCCAGACCTTCGGCGCGCATTTCGCCGAGGTCGGCGTGAACGCCTTCACCGGCGAGATCCGGGTGCGGCGCATGCTCGCGGCGTGCGCCGCCGGCCGCATCCTCAATCCCAAGACCGCCCGCAGCCAGGTGATCGGCGGGATGACCATGGGCATCGGTGCCGCGCTGATGGAAGAGATGGCCGTCGACAAGCGTCTCGGCTTTTTCGTCAACCACGATCTTGCCGGCTACGAGGTGCCCGTTCACGCCGATATCCCACACCTCGAGGTCCTGTTCGTGGACGAAGTCGATCCGGCGATCTCGCCGGTCAAGGCGAAAGGCGTCGGGGAGTTGGGGTTGACCGGGGTCGCGCCGGCGGTGGCCAACGCCGTGTACAACGCCACCGGCGTGCGGGTTCGGGACTATCCGATCACGCTGGACAAGTTCCTCGATCGCCTCCCGGCGATCGCGTGACGTCCGGCTATCGCCGGCAACAATCGGCCCGTCATCCGCGGAATCTCGGCATCTGGTCGGCGTGACGGCGCCGGGTCAGGAGGACGTATCGTAATCCTGCCGCGCGGCCCGGATCGAGCTATGACTCCTCTCCACCCAGCGCACCAGCGCCGTGAGCGGTTCGAACAGGCTGCAGCCAAGCTCCGTCAGCCGATATTCGACGCTGGGCGGCTTGGTGGCGAAGACTTGGCGCAGCACCAATCCATCGCGTTCCAGAGTTTGCAGCGTCTGCGACAGCATGCGCTTGGAAATATCGGGAATGGCACGCTGTACCTGACTGAAGCGGTGTGGCGCCTCGGCCAGGGTCAGCAGGACCAGCATCGTCCATTTGTCGCCGACCCGGCTCAGGACATCGCGCACGGGGCACTGCGTCGTGTCATGCCCCCTGGCCGCACGGTTCCGATAGTCCCTTGCCAGCGCGGCCGGAAGGGCGGTTACCGCCAGGTGACCTTGTTCCAGAATCCTGCCTCCTTCTCGCTGGCTTTGGTCTCATCTAGTTACCTCGTGCGGCATATAGCCCGACAACAACCTGCATGGCGATGGCTCGTCCGTCGGCGCCGTGCGGATCAGGAGCTCACCCATGAAGGCAGTGCGTTTCCACGAATATGGCGGCCCCGAGGTTCTGGCCGTCGAAGACGTCGACCTGCCGCAACCCGGCGCAGGCCAGATCCGAATCGCGGTCAAGGCGGCAGGCATCAACCCGCTCGACTGGAAGCTGCGGTCGGGACATATGCACAAGGTGATGCCGCTGTCGTTTCCGGCTGGAACGGGATTGGAGGCGGCGGGCGTGATCGACGCCATCGGCGAGGGCGTGACGGGCGCGGCCGTCGGCGATGCGGTCTTCGGCAAAGGCCGCAATACGATGGCGGACTATGCGATCCTGCACCAATGGACGACCAAACCCGCCGCCCTGTCGTTCGAAGAGGCGGCTGGCTATTCGGTGGCGGTGGAGACGGCAACGCGCATCATCGACGAGGTCGGCGTGCAGCCTGGCGAGATGCTTCTGGTCAGCGGGGCTGCGGGCGGCGTGGGCTCTGCCGTGGTGCAACTGGCGACGGCAGCCGGCATCCGCACGATCGGCACCGCCAGCGCACCCAAGCAGGCCCATCTGCAGTCGATGGGGGCGATCGCCACCACCTACGGCCCGGGTCTGGCCAACCGGGTTGCGGCACTGGCGCCAGCGGGCGTGCAGGCGGCGCTCGACATCGCCGGCTCGGGGATCATCCCTGAGCTTGTGGCGATCACAGGCGATCCCGCGAAGGTCGTCTCGATAGCCGACATCAATGCATCGGCCCATGGGGCCAGGACGTCGTTCAACCCACGCGACGCGACGCCGGCGCTGGCTCAAGCTGCTGCCTTGTTTGTCGCGGGAGCGTTCACCCTGCCGATCGAACGGACGTTTCCGCTTGAACAGATCGGAGCCGCACACGCACTGAGCGCGACGGGCCACGTCACCGGAAGGATCATCATCGCGATTGCATGATCAACGCGTGTTGTCGTCGGCCAGGAGCAGCCCGGCATGGCCGGCCAGATCGCGCGAGTCGTGGAGCATGCCGCCGGTGGATCCCGGCCGCGAACGGCCAGTCGGCGCGCACATCGACCGGCGCGTCATCCCCGCCGAGGCGTTCTGCCTCTTCGAGGATCACGTTCGCCGGGCGCGGCCCGGGCTTCGATGTAGCGGCCCAGCAGCGAATTGACGCCGATCGCGAAGAGGAAGACGACGGCGAGCAGGGCATACATGCGGGGCATGTCGAAGGTCACATAGGTCTGGATCACCGCATAGCCCAGGCCCTGGTTGGCCAGCTTGGTCTCGGCCAGCAGCGTGCCGATGATGGCGACCCCAAGGCCGATCCGGATGCCGTTGACGATCGGTGCATGCATCGCCGGCAGGTAGATCTTTCGGATCATCTGGACGGTGCTCAGCCGGAGGCTCTGCCCGACCCGGATCAGGGCCGGATCGATTTCGCGCACCGCTCCGGCGACGCTGATCGCGACGGGGAAGAAGGACGACAGCGCACCCATCGCGACCTTCGAGCCCGGTCCGACGCCGAACCACATGATCAGGATCGGAAAGAAGATGATCTTGGGTGTCGGACCGAGATAGTGCAGCAGGGGCTCATAGGCCCGCCGCAGGAAACGGTTGCGCCCGAGCACGATGCCGACCGCGATGCCCGCGCCCCCGCCGATAGCGATCGCGACGAGGACTTCTCCCGCGGTGGCGCCCAGATTGGCGTAGAAGCTGGCATCGATGAACAGGCGCCCGAACGCCTTCGCGATCAGGAAGAGCGACGGCACGACGTCGCGGTAAAGCAGTCCGGATCGGACCAGAAGCTCCCAACACATCAATATCGCGACAGCGATGCCTGTCCTGGTCAGCAGGACGGCGCGCGCCTCGCTGCTCCCGGTTGCGCGGCCGTCGGTCCTGCCTGAAGCGGCTGTGGGGGTCATTGCGGCCTCGGTGCTCCTGCCGCCACTCATTGACGCGGCGGGATCTGGATCAGCTCGGCGAGCTGCTCTTCGGTCATGGGCTTTGCCGTGTATTTGAGCGTCACGGCATTCGGCACGATCGTCCCCAGCCCGACGATGCTGTCCGGGTTCAGGACCTCCTTCGGAAAGAACTCGTCGCGGGTCCGCCTGGCGATAGGCTCGGGAATGCCGACGAACGCGGCATAGGCCTTGATCGCCTCGTCACCGGAGTACATGGCGTCGATGGTCTCGCGATAGGCCGCCATGAACCGGTCGATCAGCGGCTTCTTCTCCTCGAGGACGCTCGTGTTGGTGATCAGCAGCCGCACGGTCTGGTTCCTGAAGGCCTGCGTGTCGTTGCCGGTCGCGATGATCCGGATCTCCTTCTTGTCGAGCAGGTCGAGCCCGAAGGGCGGTGCGGACCAGCCGACATCGATCTGGCCGGACATCACCTGGGTGAGCGTCTGGGAAGGTCCGCCCGTCGCCGTCAGCTGCGCCTTCAGCCCGTTTTCATTGACGAAGGCAGTGGCCACGCCATGCGTGGAGGAACCGTTGGTCGAATAGGCCACCGTCTTCCCGTCGAAGTCCTTCAAGGTCTTGATCGGCGAGTCGGCCTTGACGTACCAGAACAGGTCCCGGCCGCCGGTGGTCTCCGCGCCGATGACCCGCACGGGGGCGCCTTTCGAGAAGGCGGACAAAGCACCCATGACACCGCCGGCCACGCCGATATCGACGCTGTTGGAAAGCACCGCCTGCTGGGTTTCCCCGCTGCCCTGGGTGTACAGGATCTCCAGATCGAGGCCGTGCTTCTGGAAGATGCCGAGGCGGACGCCGATCTCGCAGACCGACGTGTCCCAGTTCCCGCGTTGCCCGGCGGCGATCTTGAGCCCGTCCGCGGCAGGCGCGGTCTTCGCGACAAAGACGCCGAGGCCGAACACGATCAGCGAGACTGCGATCGTGCAAAATCTCTTCATCTCATCCTCCCATACTCAGGTCTGGTGGCGCTGGTGATCGCCCGAATCCGCTCTTGCGGCGGATTTTCCGTGGCTGGAGTTGGCCGTCAGATCTTGAAGGCCTCGAGCGTGGATGCGTGGAAAAGATCGTCGACGGCGAGCTGCCGATGAGACAGCCCCTGGCGATGGTGGGCCTGCAGGAACGCGTCGAGGACGTGCCGGTTGGGCGCGACCCCGTATGACCAGAAATCCTGCCCCATCAGATCGCGGGCCGCCTGAAGCTGATCTTCGATGAACGGCAGCGTCACCTTGGTCGCGGACGTGTCGCCGAGCTTTGCAAGGGCGACCGCCTTCGACTGCTCGAAAGCCTTGAGCAGCGCGGCAGGCAGCCAGGGCTGCTGCTCGACGATCGAGCGGCGCACGCCGAGGACATGCATGATCGGGAAGATTTTGGTTCGTCGATAATAGTCCGACGCCGCCGTGAGCGGCTCCGGGAAGAGCCTGGAGATCTTCGGATGTCCCGCATCGAAGCATGAGGGCGAGCGCGGGCCGATGAACCCGTCGATCTCGCCCTCCACCAGCATCTGGTTGAGCGACCGATCGGGCGGGGCCTGCACCACCTTGATATGCGGCGGCGGCTCGACGCTGATCTTCTCGGCGCGGCCCGGCTGTTCGATGCCGCCCCGGACCCAGGTCACGTCGGATGGCTGCACGCCATAGTCGTCCTCGAGCATCGCCCGGATCCAGACGCATGCCGTAAGCTGGTATTCGGGACAGCCGATCCGCTTGCCTCTGAGGTCCTCCGGCCCGGTGATGCCGCGATCGTTGCGGATGAAGATGCCGGTGTGCCGGAAGGCCCGGGACAGGAAGGCGGGGACGCCGACATAGGGATTGTCGCCGCGCGCGGACTTTATGGCGAAGCTCGACAGCGAGGCTTCGCAGACGTCGAACTCGGCATGGCGAAAGGCTCGGAAGAAAATCTCCTCGGGCACAAGCTTCATGAACACCGGATCGACACCGTCGATCTGCACCGCGCCGTCGATCAGCGGGCGATTGCGATCATAGTCGCCGATGGCGATGGACAGGCGCAGATCGGACACTGGTTCCTCCCGAGCGGCACAACCGAAGTGCCGTATGACGTCCGGAAGGATGCCGGTTCACCGGCGGCCCAACAAAGACTTCGCAGGAATGAGAGTGAGATCGACGCCGTATGGCTGGCCGACGATCAGCCGCCGACCCGATGCGCGAGCTGGCCCAGCGATTCCAGCAGATGGTCGGTCACGGACGCCAGGAAGCGGTCGATCGCATCCTGCTGCCGGAACGCCGTACCGCCGCTCGGCTTGATCAGATACAGCGTGCGCTTCAGCGGCAGGTCGGAGATGCGCTGCATCACCAGCTTGCCGGCCCGCAACTCCTCGATCGCCGTCCCATAGGGCATGAAGCTCGCGGCGGCGCCGCGCACGACGAGAGTCCGCATGGCGGGGATCGACTGCGCTTCGTAGACGATCCGCAACGGCATCGAGAATTTCTCGGCGGCGGCCTTCAGCAGGCGCTGGACCATGTCGCGCTCGCCTGCCTGCACCAGGTCATGGGTCAGGGCCTCGGCCAGGGTCACGGTGTCCGGAAGCCGCTCCCCGGTGGTGGGACGGACGAAGAGCAGCTCCTCCTCGAGCAGCGCGACGCGGTCCACGCCGGGCCGCGGCTCGTCAACGCCATAGGCGAACGCGGCATGCAGCTCGCCCCGTTCCAGCGCCGAGACCAGGCCGTAGCTCAGCTCCTCCACCAGGCTCAGCGACACGGACGGAATGACCTCCTTCGCCTTCAGCAGGAGGTCGGGGCCGATCTGCAGCATGATGCTCGGCGTCAGTCCGAGGGTCAGGAATTCCTGGTCCGAACCCGACAGGGCCCGGATATCGCGCTTGATGTCTTCGATGTCCTGGAGCGCCCGGCGGGCCCGCTCCAGCAACAGGTGGCCGGCTTCCGTGAGCACGACGCCGCGCGAATGCCGCACCAGCAGATCCGCACGGAGATATTGCTCGAGCTGCCTGATCTGCAGCCCCAGCGACGGCTGGGCGACATTCAGTTGCTCCGCCGCACCGGTGATGCTCCCGACTTCGGCGATTTTGACGAAGTAACGAAGCTGGCGGAGATTGATATCGGCCTCCCTGGCGCGTTCTTCTTCCCGGCAATCATGCTGCGCCCCCCGTGGCCGGGCAAGGGCCGAAGCCCGAATGGCGCTGGCCCTATCGGCGACCCGGCCGGAACCAGCGTTCCACCCGTTCCAGCCCTGCGAAGAGCGCGACGCTTACCAGCACGACGAAGACGATCGTCGCGAACACGCCGGGGAGATCGTAGCGTTCCGCCAGATCGTTGATGAGCTGCCCGAGGCCTCCGAAATTGATCAGGAACTCGACGCCGATGAGATTGATCAGGGCGAAGATGAGGCCGAGCCGGACGCCGACGAAAATGGTCGGGGCCGCGGCGGGCAGCAGGATCTTCCAGAATTGCTGGGACGGGCTGAGATTGTAGCTGAGGCCGACATTGACGAGGCTCTTTCGGACTCCTCTCAAGGCCTCGACCGTCTTGAGGATGACCGGGCCGAGGCCGGCGACGAAGCCCATCGCGACGATGGTCACCGCATTCCGGCCGAACATGACCAGGAACAGGGGATACGCCAGCACGATCGGCGCCGCGGCCATTGCCGCCACCCATGGTTCGGTGGCCAGGCGCAGGATGCGGACCTTGTAGAGAAGGACGCCGATCGAGACCCCGACGATGCTCACCAGGACACTGGCTGCCAGGGCCTCGGCACCGGTCAGCATGAGCCGGTTCAGCAACTGCTCCTCGGCAAAAAGCCGGTCGAAGCTGCCCAGGACGTCCGACGGAAATGGAATCACGAACTGGTTCAGCGCGCCCAGCATCAGCAGCAACTCGACAATGCCGAGGAAGAGCGCGACCGTGAGCAATCCGAAGACTTGCGGAGGGAGTGCAGAGAGTTTCATCGGTCAGCTCCGCTCTCAGCGTGCGCCGTCTTCGCAGTCAGTCATCCCACGCGAGGCTTCTTCGCGCAGGTCGCTCCAGATCTCGGCGACATAGCGTCCGAACGCCTCGCTGCCGACGACGTCTCCGGTGCGCGGGCGCGGCAGCCTGATATCGACGATCCGTTTCACCCTGCCGGGGCGGAAGGTCATGATGATGACCCGGTCCGACAGCTGCACCGCCTCGGTGATGTTGTGGGTGATCAGGAGCGTGGTCTGCCTCAGATCCTGCTGGATCTTGAGCACCTTGTCGCCCAGCAGCAGCCGAGTCTGGTCATCGAGCGCAGCGAAAGGCTCGTCCATCAGCAGGATCTTCGGCTCGAACACCAGCGTGCGGGCGATCGCAACCCGCTGCCGCATTCCGCCCGACAGCTCCGAGGGATAGCGCTGCTCGAACCCGCCCAGCCCCACCATGTCGATGAAGCGGCGTGCGACCCGATGGCGCTCGGCCTTGCCGACGCCTTTGACCTCGAGGGGAAAGGCGACATTGTCGATGACGGTCCGCCAGGGAAAGGTCGATTCCTCCTGGAAGACCATGCCGATCGAGCGATGCGGGCCGTCGATGATCTCGCCGTCGACGCTCACCTGGCCCTGGTAGCCCCGGACGAGCCCGCCGAGGATGTTGAACACCGTGGATTTGCCGCAGCCCGACGGTCCGATGATGGAGACGAACTCGCCGCGCTCGATCGCGAAGGACATGTTCTCGACGGCCGTCACCGGGCCCTCGCGGGCATCGAAACGCATCGTGACGTCATCGATGACCAGATCGACGTCACGTCGGGTTTCGGTGAGCTGCAGCTTGGCGGTCGAGGTGGCCATGACGCTTTCATCCTCCGGCAGAGCGCCGCTCATCGTCAGCCGCGGCGGGCACGAGGGTGGCGCTCCCGGCGCAGCTTTGCCCGAAAGGGGTGGGGTTCGATGAGCCGGGCGGAATCCCTTTCATCCCTGGACACGGCCATCTTCCTTGTCGGTGTGCAGCCTATGAGCGTCATACGTTAGGGATCACGGATCCGGGCGGTCCAAGACTATCTGGCTTGACCAGTCAGACTTTTCCGGATGGTCGCATCCACCGCGCTGGCGGCGCAGGGCTCCGCGCCTATAATGCCGCGGAAAATGGCGTGACGAATTGGAGCGGTGGTGGCGACCAGGGCGGTTCAGGACAGGGCGTCGGCGGAGCGGCCGCGGGAACTGCCGTTCGAAGCCAGCGTCGGTTACCAGCTCCGGATGGCCAACCGCGCGACCCAACGCTATCTGCAGAGCAGGATCGAGCCCTTCGGGGTCACTCTCGGAATGTGGTACTTCCTCCGCGCGCTCTGGGAGGCGGATGGCCTGACGCAGCGTGAACTCTCCCGCCGGATCGGGACGATGGAGCCGACCACCCTGACGGCGCTTTCCGCCATGGAGCGGGCCGGGCTGGTGACGCGCGAGCGAGACCCCAAGGATCGGCGAAAGCTGAACGTGCTGCTGACCCCGAAGGGGCGGGAGCTCGAACATGTCCTTCTGCCGCTGGCGGCCGAGGTCGTCGAACAGGCCACGGCAGGCTTCTCGGCGGAGGACCGGGCGCGCTTTCTCGCATATCTTCATGCCGTGCAGCGGAATTTCGCCGACCTTCCGCCCGACTCCGGCGAAGACGTGTAGTCAGCCTGTTGCCGTCTCTCCGGCGTGCCGGGTCATCCCGGCGGCCATGGCCGGGCTGTAGCCCGGCGACACCCTGGCGTCGATCAGCACCGAAGCGCCCGCCTTGGCGGCTTTGACCGCCTCCGCCATGGCGTCGACCAGTTCCCGCGCGGTCGCCGGCGCTCACGGACCATCATTGTCGAGGGGGAGGCGTTCCTCGCCGTCGCCGATGGTGGCGTTATGAATGAGTTCCGGGCGCGTGGCGGCGCCGCGCGCTCAGCGCTGACATGATCGGCATCGCAAGATGACGACGGGCATTCGGCCGGCATCCCGGGCGGGATCGGTCACACGGGTGACAGCTTCCGTGGCTTCGGAGACGGGTGGCCTGGCCTTAGGGGACCGTGGGCGGCCCAGGCTGCGGAGACCCCTCGGACGCCCGCCGATTCCGCTCACTTGTTACCCGTGGGACCTTAAACCTAATCTGGGATAAACTATGAGCGGCGACTCGGCATGGACATAAGGATCGATGGCTGCTCTGCAGGGTTGAGCCGAACCAGACAGGGAATAATCATGGCTGATCGTGCACTGGGATACTATTGGGTCTTCGTTGACGTCCCGCCATATGAACCGCTTTGGGCCCCTGCTCGATGGACCGGAAGTGTTTGGAAGTTGTTGGTCATGTACCCAAACACTAATAAAAAAGAAGCTACTGATGAAGAATTGACATCGATCGGTTCCTATATTCAGACCCCGGACTCGTCTGCCTTCCAGGGGCGTCTTTTTTCCTGGATTTTCAACCGTGAAACCTCTGGTTGGCAAATTGGGATCCTGGGGCCGAGCAGTTGGGTTGTGACCGACGACACGCCCGATCTAACTGATGATGGGTTTCTTGACTCGGGTTTGGTCTCGATTGGGCCACAACTCGCACATGGTGACTAGCTGCGGCCCGAGGCCGGGATCGGGGAAGCGGGAAGCGCGCTATGGCGCTCTCCCTCCCTTCTCCGCTGTGCCCGCTGCCGGCAGATCTCGCGCACCTTTGGCGCATTTCCGCCAGCGCCAGATGCCTTTGCGTTCCTGTAGACGGGGCTCGGGTTCAGGGAAGCCGTCCGGTGTCGCGCGCGGGTAACGGTGCCGCGCAGGGGAGGGGCTTCTGCCGAACCGACGGAGAGAATGGGCGGATGGCGTCCCCGGAGAGATTCGAACTCCCGACCCGCTGCTTAGGACGCAGCCGCTCTATCCTGCTGAGCTACGGGGACCCGGCGCCCTTATAGCAAGCTCGTGGTGGCGATGACACCCCCGCCGTGATGTCGCGTGAACGCCGAAAGCGAAGAGGCCACCCTGGAGAGGGTGGCCTCTGTATCGCCGAAGGGATTGAACCCAGCGCCCCGTCTCAATCCTCGACGAAGCTGCGCTGGAAGGCGTGGACCAGCGGGTCGACCGCGTATTGCAGGGCGGTGCGGGTGCCGGTCTGGATCGAGGCCTCGGCCGGCATGCCGGCGGACAGGTTGACCTGCGGCGCTACCTGCTTCAGCAGGGTGGGGTCGACCTCGACCTTGGCCAGGAAGTAGGAGCGGCGGGTCTGCTCGTCCTGGGTGCTGTCGGCGGCGACATAGATCACCTTGCCGTCGATCCGCGGCATGTTGCGCTGGTGGTAGGCGGTGAAGTGGATCAGAGCCGTCTGCCCTTCGCGCACGGTGTCGATGTCGTTCGGCTGCACCTGCACGTCGATCACCAGCTTGTCGTTCTTCGGCACGATCTCCAGGATCGGGGCGCCCGCCTGAATCACGCCGCCAAGCGTGTGGTATTTCAGGTTCACCACGGTGCCGTCGACCGGCGCCACGATCCGCGTGCGGCCGACCACGTCGCCGGCGGAGCGCATCTTCTCCTCGAGCTGGGCCAGCTCCTTCTGGGTGGTGGCGCGCTCCTCGGCGATCTTGTCGCGGAAGTCGCTGTCCAGCGCCAGTATCCGCATCTGGCTTTCGCCGGCGGTCTGTTCGGCCTTGGCGATGGAAGAGACGTTGGAGGCGTTCACGCCCACGATCCGGGCCTGTTCGCGCTGCAACGCCAGCAGCCGCTGCTTGCGTTCCAGCCCCTTGGTGACCAGCGGGGCGACGCCGTCGATCTCCTCCTGTATCAGGTCCAGCTGGGTCTGGCCGGAGGTGATCTGGGCGCGCAGCCCGTCGATGTCGGAGCGGCTCTGCTCGACACGCTGCTCCAGCACCGATTTCTGGCCGAGGATCGATTCGCGGCGGGAAGTGAACTGCTCCTGCTGCGCCCGCACCAGGGCCGCGGCGACCGGGTTCTTCGCCGCCTCGTCCAGCACCTCCTGCGGCATGGCGAGCGACGCCGCGCCGGTCTGCTCGGCCTCGATCCGGGCCAGCGCCGCGACGTCGGCCAGGCGCTGGATCCGCACCGAATCGAAGGTCGCGAGGTCGCGCGTCGAATCCAGCACCAGCAGCGTGTCGCCGGCCTTGACCGCGGCGCCGTCCTTCACCGTCAGCTCGCGGATGATGCCGCCTTCGAGGTGCTGCACCGTGCGCTTGTTGCCCTCCGGGCTGACCACGCCGTTGGCGATCGCGGCGCTGGCCAGCGGGGACACCGCGGCCCAGGCGCCGAAGCCGAAGACGAAGACACCGATCACGACGCCGCCGATCAGGCTCAGGCGGTTCAGGCCGTAGGCGTTGCGCTTCAGCGTCGCTGCCGTGTCATCCAGCGGAGCGGGCAGGCGGGGGCTGCTGAGGACGGCCGGCGGCAGTGGCTGTCCAGGCTCCTGAGGGGTAAGCGACATTTTCCGAACTTCCCTTTGGCGCCGGCGTCGTGTCGGCGGCACGTGGTCCAGCGATGCGGGCCAGAACCTCGGCCCGCGGTCCAAGCAAGGCGATCTCGCCGTCGCGCATCACCAGGAGGCGGTCGGCATCGGCCAGGATCTGCGGTCGGTGGGCGACGATGACCACGGTCGTGCCCAGGGCCTTCAGCCCGGCGATCGTGCCCATCAGCGCGGCCTCGCCATCCGCGTCGAGGTTGGAGTTGGGCTCGTCCAGCACCACCAGCTTGGGCTGGCCGAACACGGCGCGGGCCAGGCCGACGCGCTGGCGCTGGCCGCCCGACAGCGGCACGCCGCCGTCTCCGATCGGGGTGTCATAGCCCTGCGGCAGCCGCACGACCATGTCGTGCACGCCGGCCAGCTGCGCCGCCGCCACCACCTGGTCGGAGTCGACCTGGCCCATGCGGGCGATGTTCTCGGCCACCGTGCCGGGGAAGATGTCGACCACCTGCGGCAGGTAGCCGAGATGCGGCCCCAGCGTCTCCGGCGACCATTGCCCGAGATCGGCGCCGTCCAGCCGCACCGCGCCGTCGGTCGGCGGATAGATGCCGCACAGCAGGCGGCACAGCGTGCTCTTGCCCGAGGCCGAGGGGCCGACGACGCCCAGCGCCTCGCCGGCGGCGATCTCGAAGCTGACGCGCTTGATGATCGGGGCCTTGCTGCCCGGCGCGACGAAGACCAGCTTGTCGATCTGCACCGTGCCCGATGGCGGCGGCAGGGTCAGCCCGTCCTTGCGCTTCGGCAGGGCGGTCAGGATCTTCTCGATCGAGTCATAGGATTGGCGGGCGCTGATGAACTGGCGCCAGGAGCTGATCGCCTGCTCGACCGGGGCCAGGGCGCGGGATAGCAGCATCGACCCGGCGATCATGCCGCCCGAGGTCAGCTCGCCATGCAGCAGCAGATAGGCGCCGACGCCCATCACGAAGCTCTGCACGAAGATGCGGACGAATTTCGAGGAGCCGCCGATGATCGACGACAGGTCGGAGCTCTTTTCCTGGCCCTGCAGCGCCGCTTCGGCGTCGCGCCGCCAGCGGGTCAGCAGCGCCGGCAGCATGCCCATGGCGCGCACCGTCTCGGCGCTGCGGATGGCGCCTTCGGCCTGGCGCTGGGCGGTGACCTGCAGCTTGTTGGCATTGGTGGTCGGGCCGCGCAGCATCTTCTCATTGGCCAGCGCCAGGCCGAACAGGATCAGGGCCGAGATCAGCGCGGTGACGCCGAGCACCCAGTGCAGCAGGAACATGATGATGATGAAGACCGGCGCCCAGGGGGCGTCGAACAGCGGCCCGATCGCCGGGCCGCCGATGAAGGCGCGGATCTGCGACAGGTCGCGCAGCGCCTGGCCGCCCACCGGCGCGCCCAGCACGGCGCCGTTCACCCCGGTTTCGACCAGCGTGCCGGCCAGCTTGCGCTCGAACCGGGTGCCGATCCGGGCCAGCAGGGCCGAGCGCAGCCCGTCGATCCAGCCGAGGATGATGAAGGCGAAGCCGGCGATCAGCGTCAGGAACACCAGCGTCTCGACATGGCCGCTGCCCAGCACCCGGTCGAACAGTTGGTAGGAATACAGCGGCGAGACCATCACCAGCAGGTTCATGGCGAAGCTGAATCCCGCCGCCACGAGGAACCAGGGCCTGACGGATCTCAGGGCCTGGCGGGCGGCGCTCGGCGGTGTCGATTCGGTCTTCGCCATAATGCTTTTTTCCCCTCGTCGGCGCCCCCGGGCGCCACCGCCCGAAGCCGACTTTATATACCGTCGTATACTGATCGAGAAGCAGATCGCCCCGCTACCGGAAAGCGAACTGAATCCCCACTAGGACCCGTATTTGATTAATTCATTCCGAGCTTTGTAACAGTGTCACAGGTAACACCCATTGTCCCGACAGATTCAGTGATGGGCATGGCAAAATTCTGTCGATTTCAAGACCGATCCTTCTCCCTTGGCGGCGGGCCCAAACGGAGTTTAGGATAGGCGCTGCATGGAACAAAGAAGCAACATGGACTCCCTGGCCCGATTGCAGACGGCGCAGGTCACGCGTGGGGTGCGCCGCTGGCTGGCTGCCGCCGGCCAGACCAGCCTGCCGGAGTTCGGGCTGCCCGACGGCCGCCGCGCCGACATCCTCGCGCTCGATGGCGCGGGCGGTATTACCCTGGTCGAGGTCAAGGTCTCGATCGCCGATTTCCGCGGCGACCGCAAATGGCCGAACTACGCCGCCTATTGCGACCGATTCTGCTTCGCCGTGCCGGAGGATTTCCCGCAGGAGCTGATCGGCCCGGAATGCGGCCTGATCGTCGCCGACGGCTTCGACGCGGTGCTGCTGCGGCCGCCGCCGGAACACCGCCTGCCGCCGCCGCGGCGCAAGGCGCTGGTGCTGGAGTTCGGCCGGGTCGCGGCCCAGCGCCTGCACCTCCTGGAGGACGAGGGCGCGCTGATCGGCTGGCGCGGCACCGGGGCGATCTGATATCGGCGGGTCCTTAAAGGGATCGAGGTCTTTTCAGAATAACTGAAGCCCGTCCCTTTTTAGTCCCTCCTCCCCTTGCGGGAGGGGGCAGGGGGAGGGGCTGCGCGCGTCCGCGCGCGAATGGGCAGAGAACAGGTCTCACGGTCAGAGCCGGATCGCCAGAGTCCAGGCCGGTCTTGGTGGCGAAAACCCCCTCCTCCTAGCCCCCTCCCGCGAGGGGAGGGGGGACTCTTTATCTCTCTTGATCGATGCTCGACGTCGGCCGCTGCCTGAACGCGCCGACGTGATCCGACCTCAATTCATTCCGCTCCAGGCCGCTATCAGACAGGCTTGACCCCATGCCCGCCGCACTTCGGCACCGCCGTGCTGGCCCGCAGCAGCAGTTGGTTCGGCAGCGTCGTCTTCAGCGGCGGATCGGCGGCGTCGCTGTCCAGCAGCTGCAGCAGGATCTCCGCGGCCTTGGCCCCGAGGTCCGCCGTCGGCTGCCGCAGCGTGGCCAGAGGCGGCTCGCAGAAGGCGCCGACCGGGACGCCGTCGAAGCCCAGGACGGACAGGTCGCGGGGCACGGCCACGCCCTGCGACCGGACCGTGCTCATGAAGGCGATCGCGGCGTCGTCCCAGCAGGCGGCCGCCGCCGTCGGGCGCGGCGTCAGCGCCAGATAGGCCCGGGCGGCGTCGACGCCGCTCGGAAAGCCGTCCTGGAACGCATGGCCGCCGCCGTGCCGGACCACCGCCCGGTCGGGCAGGCCGGCCGCCGCCAGCGCCTCCGCCAGCCCGCCGAACCGCTCGGCCTCGTGATAGCTGCCCYCCGGCCCGGCGATATAGAAGAACGACCGGTGGCCAAGCCCGATCAGGTGCAGCACCGCCTTGCGCATGGCGTTGCGGTCGTCGGCGATCACGCTCGGGATCCCGGCGGCGCTGCGGTCCTGCAGCACCGACACGATCGGGATGCCGGCATTGGTCAGCGACCGCTGGCCATGCGGCGGCAGCTCCGCGGCGCCGATCAGGATGGCGCCGCGGACGATGCCGCTGACCGCCAGGTCGGGAATGTGCCGTTCCGCCGCCGCCGATCGGTTGCGGCCGGCGATCAGCAGGCCGAAGCCATTGTCCGAGAGGGTCGAGGCGACGCTCTGCAGCACCTCGGGGACGATCTGCGAGGCGCCGTTGGCGATCGTCGGCTCCGACAGGATGGCCATGACGATGTTGGACGTGCCGACCCGCAGGTTCCGGGCGGCGGCGTTGGGGACGTAGCCGAGCTGCTCGACCGCCGCGACGATCCGGCGGCGCGTCTTCTCGTTGACCCGGCCGGGATTGGCGAGGGCGCGGCTGACCGTCGATGTCGCGACGCCGGCCAGCCGCGCGACATCGCGCATGAGGGGGCCGAACGACTGACTGTCCCGGGGCCGCCTGGCCATGATCCCGCGCGTTCTTTCCCATGTGCCGCCGGCCATGCTGTCCCGCGGCGACGTGCCGTCCATTAGACCCGGGAAAAAGCTATTGCAAAGGGGGTTAACGTTGCCATTACCCGGCAATCGGTTGCCATACGTGCCGCCCGGCTCCGCCGGGCGTCGGCGCCGCGGCGACACGCTGACCAGCACGAGAGCTCACGGCGCCGGTGAGTAAACACATTGTGCAATTGTATTAATCGGCAACTGCGTTCATGCTATGTTCCATGGACAAGGCGCAGACCGATCGGATGTCGGAAGCCCCGGCCACTCCCCAGGAGGAGCGGGCGGCGCGGCATCTGCGCATGCTGGCCCGGGCGGCCGAGATCCAGATGGAGATCATGGAGGCCACCCGCACCGAGGCGGTCGAGGCGCCGCAGCCCGGTGCCGATTATTGCAAGCGGATCGCCGTGGTCGCCAAGTCGCTGCGGCAGACCCTGCTGCTGGAGGACAAGTTCGCCAATCATCGCGACGAGCGGCGCAAGGCCGCGGCGAAGCGCGAATCGGCGCAGGAGGA
>NZ_JBFRCU010000050.1:0-52895 GCF_052113205.1 Inquilinus sp. YAF38
TTACAGGAGAGGTCAGAGACGCGAAGCGGCTCCGGGTGAGGGTCCTTTGTCGAGGCCCGGGCCAGCCCTCACCCGGTCGTCCTGCGGACGCCCGACCTCTCCCGCCAGGCGGGAGAGGCAACGCAAAAACAAGATCTTCTCTCTCCCTACCCCAGCTCCGGGCGCCAGTCCGGCGGGGCCAAAGTGAAGCCTTCGAAGCGGAAGGCGGGGGCGACGACGCAGCTGACCAAAGTCCAGTCGCCGAGGCTGCGCGCCGCCTGCCAGTGCCCCTCCGGCACCACGCCCTGGAAGCGGTCGCCGGCCATGAAATCGGGGCCGAGGCGCAGCACCTCGCCCGCCTGCCCGGTTTCCGCGATCGACAGTTCCAGCGGCGCGCCGGCCTGCCAGATCCAGATCTCCGGCGCGTCGATGGCGTGCCAGTGCGACACCTCGCCGGCGCGCAGCAGGAAGTGGATCAGCGAGACCCGGCCGCGGCCGCCTTCCGGCGGCGGGTCGCGCCACAGCTCGACATAATGCCCGCCCTCGGGGTGGGGCTGCATGCCGAGCCTGGCGATGATCGCCTCCGGCGTCACGGCCGGGCTCATGCCTGGGCGATCGTCGCGATGTAGGACGGCCGCTCGGCGAAGCCGGCATGCCAGGCGGCCAGGCGCGGATGGGTCTCGCGCCAGCCCCAGTCGGCGAAGCGCAGGTCGAGATAGCCGAGGGCACTGGCGGCGCCGATCGTGCCGATGGTCACCGGCCCGTCGAGCTCCGCCGCATCGGCCTCCATCTGGTCGAGCGACTTCCGGATCTTGGTCTTCTGGCGTTCGATCCAGGGCTCGTGCTGCTTGTCGGCGGGGCGCAGCGTGATCTCGTAGCGGATCAGCAACGCGGCATCCATCAGCCCGTCGGCCAGGGCTTCCCAGCGCAGGGCGCGCCAGCGGTCCGCCCCCGCGGCCGGAACCAGCTTCGCCCCGTCATGCAGCGTGTCGAGATACTCGCAGATCACCGGGCTGTCGTAGAGCGGGCCGAACTCGGTCTCCAGCACCGGGATCTTGTTCAGCGGGTTGCGCGCCGACAGGCCGCTGGCCGGATCCTCGGTGCTGGTCGGCACCACCTCGATCCGGTCCTGCAGGCCGGTCTCATGGGCGACGATGCGGACCTTGCGGGCGAAAGGCGAGAACGGGCTGTAGAGGAGCTTCATGATCGTCCTGAGGCAATATTGAACAACAACTGATCCAAAATTGTCATGCCCGGGCTTGACCCGGGCATCCAGAGACTGTCGACATCCTCTGGATTGCCGGGTCAAGCCCGGCAATGACAATAAAGGGACTACATTCATTCTCGATGCCGGTTCTCCACATGCTCGGTCAGAACCGGTCCTTGCGGCCGCGGATCTCGGCGAAGACGGCGACCGGGTCGGCGCCGGCCATGCCGAGCGCGGCCTGCAGGTCCGGCTTGTCGGCGCGCAGGAAGGGGTTGGCCAGCTTCTCGCGGCCGAGCTGGGCCGGGATGGTGGCGGCGCCGCTCTCGCGCGCGTCGTCGACATCCTC
Source organism: Inquilinus sp. YAF38 (assembly GCF_052113205.1). NCBI lineage: Bacteria > Pseudomonadati > Pseudomonadota > Alphaproteobacteria > Rhodospirillales > Rhodospirillaceae > Inquilinus > Inquilinus sp. YAF38. Next base: position 1,533 of record NZ_JBFRCU010000050.1, read on the forward strand.
GGCGTAGGCCTGCAGCACCGGGTTGGCGCCATCGACCGTCAGCGCGAAGCGGGCGTTCGACTGGGTGTATTCATGGCCGCAATAGATCCGGGTGGTGTCCGGCAACGCCCGCAGCTTCAGCAGGCTGGACCACATCTGCCCGGGCGTGCCCTCGAGCAGGCGGCCGCAGCCGAGCGCGAACAGCGTGTCGCCGCAGAACAGCACGCCGGCATCCTCGAACCAGAAGGCGATGTGGCCGGCGGTGTGGCCGGGGACGTCGAGCACCGATCCCCTCGCGGCACCGACCATGACGTGGTCGCCCTCGGCCACGCCGCGGTCGAGGTCCGGGATGCGCGCCGATTCCGCCGCCGGCCCGACGATCGAGGCGCCATAGCGCTTCGCCAGCTCGTGGTTGCCGCCGACATGGTCGCCGTGGTGGTGGGTGTTCAGGATCCAGTCCAGCCGGCCGCCCTTGGCCTCCAGCTTCGCCGCCACCGGGTCGGCCTCGCCGGGGTCGACCACGCCGACCATGCCGGTCGAAGCGTCCTCCAGCAGATAGGCGTAGTTGTCCTTCAGGACGGGGATCAGCGTGACGCGAAGCGAGGCCATGCGTCCTCCTGGACCGGGGTTCGAAGCGGGTCGGGGCAGCATAGCCGCTCCCGACCCGCTCCGCGACCCCGGCGCGTCAGTGAGGCGGGTGGTTGGACGAAGCGCCATGTTGCCTCTCCCGTTTACGGGAGAGGTCGGAGACGCGAAGCGGCTCCGGGTGAGGGCTCTTTGTCGAGGCCCGGGCCAGCCCTCACCCGGTCGTCCTGCGGACGCCCGACCTCTCCCGCCAGGCGGGAGAGGTAATCCGCTCCCTGTATCGGGCGTCGATCACAGCTCGATGTCGGTCAGGCTCTCGATCAGCGTCACCCGCGGCAGGGATTCGGCCATGCCGCGGCGGCCGCGCGCCGGGCGGACCGGTGCCGCGCGGTCGTCGGCCGCCTTGAGGTCGCCGAAGTCGAGGCCGGTGCGGCTTTCCAGCGCCGCGATCGGCAGCTGGTACAGCCGGAACGGCTCCAGCCCCAGCGCCTCGATCCGGTTCAGCAGGTCCTCCTGGGTCAGCAGGAAGGCCTTGGCCTTCAGCGCCCCGGCCTCGACATAGGCGACGATCTTCCAGAAGTCGCGCGGGATGGCGGTGCCGCGATAGACCGGGTCGTCGTCGCGGAACACCGGGCCGCCCAGCACCGAGACGCGCAGCTGCTCGACCTCGACCTCCTCCAGGATCGCGTTCTCGAGCAGGCCCCACAGCCCGTTCAGCCCGGACTGGTTGTAGGCCTCATGCTGCGGCGCGATGTTGGTGAAGTAGAAGGAGTCGCGGTTGGCCCGCGCCGCCTCCTCCGGCGGGCCCCAGACCAGGTCCTGGCGCCGGGCGATATGGCCGCGGTCGAGGCGGTTGGCGGCGTAGAGCGCGTCGCCGGTCTGCCATTTCGCGTCGACCAGCGGATCGACCGTGAACTTCAGCCCGCTGCGGCTGAGCAGCCGGATCTGGCCGCCATCGACGTTCCAGGCGACCCAGCGGGCCAGCCGGCGCGACTTGCTGAGCACCAGCGAGAAATGGGTGTGGCGGATGATCGCGAAGCCGCCGGCCTTGGCCGCATCCGTCTCCTGCGCCCGCGACATCGCCGGCAGCGGCACGGTCTTGCCGGCCAGGAACAGCGGGTCGAAGCCGCCGCCGGTGGCGGCCGGGGCGGTCAGCGCCGGCGGCACCGGCTCGATCTCGAGCTTCTTGAACACGGCATCGGCGGTGCAGGCCAGGGCGAAGTCGCCCTCGCCGGCATCGGCGCCGTCGGCCTCGCCGCCGAAATGCAGGCCCAGCATGACGTCGGTCGGGTTGCCCTTGCCGTCGAGGCCGAGCCAGACCGAGCCGGAATCGCCACCCTTGCTGATCTCGTTCTCCGCCGCCGGGCGGTCCGGGTCGGGGCCGATCTCGAAGCCGCCGATGCGCTTGAACCCGACCCCATCGCCGTAGGACAGCTTCACCGTGGTCTCGATCCGGGTGACGATGCCCCAGGTGACGCCGGTGGTGCGGCCGGACTTCACCACCCGGTCGCCGAGCTCCGGCCGGCCGAGCCGGGCGACCCGGACGCCGAGATCGAGGATCTTCGGATCGATGCCGCGGCCTTCGATCCGGGCGATGGCGCAGTCGCCGGCGAGGCCGAGATGGCTGCGCACCAGCACACCGCAGCCGTTGCTCTCGATCCGGTTGTCGTCGAACGGCCCGGGCTGGACGATGGTGTCGCCGAGCCGGCCCAGCTCGCCCTGCAGCACATGCCAGTTCGACAGGATGTGCGGCCGCCCCTCCTGCCGGTCGTAGACGATGCAGCCGAGCGTGCCGGCCGTGCCCGCGGGATGGCTGACGCTGATGCCGGGCAGCAGCGGGTCGTGCCGCAGCTTGCGTGAGTCCTTCACCACCTGCGGCACCAGCTGCCAGGACGGCTTGTAGCGACGCTCGACCACATCGGTCGGAATCGTGATGCCGTCGACCACGATGCTTTTCGGCAGCGGCGGGATGCCCTCATCCACCAGCGCCTGCGGCGCGATCTTGCGGCCGACGGTGAACTGGATGCACAGCGCGCCGGTCGGCTTGCCGCCTTCGAGCTTGCGGCCGATGCCGACCGAGGTGACGTTCGGATGGTCGAGATAGAGGTCCGCGGCCTCGCGGGCGGCCTGTTTCAGGCGCTCCGGGTCGATTCCGCGCGGCTCGGTCTTGCGGGCCATCAGGCGGCTCCTGAAATATCCTGTTGTGGCAGCCAGACGCGACGATGGGCCAAAGCCCGCCGCGATGCGTTATCCTAGCGTGGGCAGCCCCTTGGGACGACCGCCGGATGTACAGCGACATCATCGATCTGCGTGAATTCTACGAGACCAGCCTGGGCCTGGTGGTGCGCCGCATGGTGCGCCGCCAGATCCGCACGCTGTGGCCGGACACGCATGGCCAGATCATCCTCGGCCTGGGCTATGCCACGCCGTTCCTGCGGCCGTTCCTGGGCGAGGCCGAGCGGGTGATCGCCTGCATGCCGGCCGAGCAGGGCGTGGCCCATTGGCCGCCGGATGGCCGCGGCCTGGTGGCGCTGAGCGAGGAATGCGAGCTGCCGCTGCCCGACATGTCGGTCGACCGGGTGCTGCTGGTGCACGGGCTGGAGGCGACCGAGCAGCTGGGCGAGCTGATGCGCGAGATCTGGCGCGTGCTGAACGGCAGCGGCCGGCTTCTGGTGGTGGTGCCGAACCGGCGCAGCCTGTGGGCGCGGTCCGACCGCACCCCGTTCGGCCACGGCAAGCCCTATTCCTCGAACCAGCTGAACCAGATGCTGCGCCAGCACCAGTTCGTGCCGGAGCGGGTGGCCCGCGCTTTGTGGCTGCCGCCGACGCATTCACGCTTCCTGCTGTCCACCGCCCCGGTGTGGGAGGAGGTCGGCGCCCGCTGGTTCCAACGCGTCGCCGGCACGGTGATGGTCGAGGCGTCGAAGCAGATCTACCAGCTGTCGCGCGGCAAGAAGGTCCGTGCCCGGCGGCCGGTGCTGGTGCCGGTCGGGGCGGCGCAGCCGGCCCTGGGCGTGCGGCGCGAGGGCGAGGAGCAGCCGAGCTAGGAAAAATCGAGACGGGAACAGCCGCAGTCCGGGGTCCGGCATGGATGCGAAAGTCCATGTCCGTGATACGTAAAACCCCAGATGTTTCCTTTGCTTTCGCCCCCTGCCCGTTCTACATCTGATCGCCCTCGCCCCGGCAGGTTCCAGCCCGCTCCAGACGATGCCAGACACCCCCCAGACGCTCGACTCGTTGCGCCGGCAGATCGACGAGATCGACGAGGCGATCCATGACCTGATCATGCAGCGGGCCGGGGTGGTGCAGGACGTTGCCGTCGCCAAGAACGGCGACCCGCTGGCGATGCGGCCGGGCCGCGAGGCCGCGATTCTGCGCCGGCTGGCCGCCCGGCACGGCGGCGGCTTTCCGTTGCCGGAGCTGACCCGGATCTGGCGTGAGCTGATCGCCGGCTGCACCCGCATGCAGGCCCCCTTCGCCGTTGCCGTGCACGCGCCCGAGGCCCGGGGCGAGCTGTGGGACCTGGCGCGCGACCATTACGGCAGTCACACCCCGACCACCGCGGTGGCCGGGCCGATGCAGGCGATCCGCGCCGTCTATGACGGCAGCGCCGCCGTGGCCGTGGTGCCGTGGCCGGTCGAATCCGACGCCGATCCCTGGTGGCAGACGCTGCTGTCGGACGACCCGCGCACGCCGCGGATCGTCGGCAGCCTGCCCTTCGTGGTGACCGAGCGGAACCGCGACGAGCCGCTGGCCCTGGCGGTCGCCCCGCTCGACCCCGAGCCGACCGGCGACGACCACGCCCTGATCGCGGTCGAGCTGACCGGCGACATCAGCCGCAGCCGGCTGAAGCAGATCATCGAGACCGCCGGCCTGCCGCCGGTGGCGTTCTGGACCCGGCCGGCCCGCAACGCCGAGGACTCCGCGGTCCATCTGGTCGATGTGGCCGGCTTCGTCGCCGTCGGCGACCCCAGGCTGGGCACCCTGCGCGAGCGGCTGGACGGCCTGGCCCCCCGCATCCGCCTGATCGGCGGCTTCGCCACCCCGATCGCCATCGGCCGCCGGAGCTAAGCCATGACGACCATCCAAGCTCCACGCCCGCGTCCGGGCCTGCTCGACATCGACCCCTATGTTGGCGGCGAGGCCAAGGCGGTGCCGCATCCGCAGCTGGGCCGGCCGATCCGGCTGGCCTCGAACGAGGGCGCCTTCGGCCCGAGCCCGCAGGCGACCGCGGCCTATCGCGAGCTGGGCGGCGAGATCCACCGCTATCCCGACGGCGGCTGCAGCGCCCTGCGCCACGCCCTGGCCGCCCGCTTCGGCCTGGACGCGGAGCGCATCGTCGCCGGCGCCGGGTCGGACGAGCTGATCGCCCTGCTGACCAAGAGCTATGCCGGGCCGGGCGACGAGGTGCTGTACAGCCGGCACGGTTTCCTGATGTACCCGATCGCGGCCAAGGCGGTCGGCGCCACGCCGGTCGCGGCGCCGGAGGCTGACCGCAAGACCGATGTCGACGCGCTGCTGGCGCATGTGACGCCGCGCACCCGCATCCTGTTCCTGGCCAACCCGAACAACCCGACCGGCTATCTGCTGCCGAAGGCCGAGGTCGAAAGGCTGCACGCCGCCCTGCCGCCGGACGTGATCCTGGCGCTGGACGCCGCCTATGCCGAATACATCGACGACCCGGACTACAGCGCCGGTGCGGAGCTGGTCGACCGGACCGGCAACGTCGTGATGCTGCGCACCTTCTCGAAGATCTACGGCATGGGCGCGCTGCGGCTGGGCTGGGCCTATGCCTCGGCCGGCATCACCGACATCCTGCATCGCGCCCGCGGCCCGTTCAACGTCAGCGCCGCGGCCCAGGCGGCGGGCGTCGCAGCATTGGCCGACGAGGCCTTCATCGAGAAGAGCCGTGCCCACAACGCCGAATGGCGGCGCTGGACCGCGGCGGAGCTGGAGACGCTCGGCCTGTCGCCGCTGCCCTCGGCCGGCAACTTCCTGCTGGTAGATTTCGGCGACCGCGACGCCGAGGCGGCGCGGCTGCACCTGAAGGACACCGGCATCCTGGTGCGCCAGATGGGCGGCTACGGCCTGCCCAGCTGCCTGCGCATCACCATCGGCACCGCGGACGAGATGCGGGCGGTGGTCGCGGCTCTCGCCGAGCATCTGCGCGGCCGATGAGCGCGCCGGCGAACGACACCGGAGCGCCGATCTTCAAGCGCCTGGCCCTGCTGGGCATCGGCCTGATCGGATCCTCCGTCGCGCGCGCCGCCCAGAAGCACGGGCTGGCGAGCGAGATCGTCGGCCACTCCCGGCGCCAGGAAACCCGCGACGAGGCGATGGCGCTGGGTTTCCTCGACCGGGTCGAGGCCGACCCGGCCGCCGCCGTGGCCGGCGCCGATGCGGTGATGATCTGCGCCCCGATGGGCGCCTATGAGCAGCTGGCCAAGGCCATCGCCCCGGCCCTGGCGCCGGGCGCGGTGGTCACCGATGTCGGCTCGGTCAAGGGCATGGTGGCGAAGACCATCGCGCCCTATCTGCCGGCCGGGGTGCATCTGGTGCCCGGCCACCCCATCGCCGGCACCGAGCATTCCGGGCCGTCCGCCGGCTTCGCCGAGCTGTTCATCGACCGCTGGTGCGTGCTGACGCCGGAGCCGGGCGTCGACCCCCAGGCGGTGGCCAAGGTCGAGGCGCTGTGGCGCGGCATGGGCATGATGGTCGAGCGCATGACCGCCGAGCACCATGACCGGGTGCTGGCCATCACCTCGCACATCCCGCATCTGATCGCCTACACCATCGTCGGCACCGCCTCGGACATGGAGGAGGCGACCCAGGCCGAAGTGATCCGTTTCTCCGCCGGCGGCTTCCGCGACTTCACCCGTATCGCCGGCTCCGACCCGGTGATGTGGCGCGACGTGTTCCTGACCAACAAGGACGCGGTGCTGGAGGTGCTGCAGCAGTTCACCGAGGATCTGGTGCGGCTGCAGCGCGCCATCCGCCGCGGCGAGGGCGATACGCTGCAATCCTGGTTCACCCGCACCCGCGCCATCCGCCGCGGCGTCGTCGACGCCCATCAGGAGGAGATGGAGCCGGAGAAGGCGGCGCGCCTGACCAAGGAAGAGGATTGAAGGCCGGTTCGTAGGGCGGGTTCGCTTGAGCCTGACGCTTGCGGTCTCTCCTTCCTGTCATTGCCGGGCTTGACCCGGCAATCCAGTGGGCGTCGACAGTCTCTGGATGCCCGGGTCAAGCCCGGGCATGACAGTTGGGAGGATGGGCGGGATGTCGGGCTCGCTTCGAGAACCCGACCTACGCGGTCACTGTGCCCACTTGATCTCCGGCAGCTTCGCCACCTGCAGCGGGCCGAAGGACACCTTGCCCTTCTCGATCGTGATCGGGGCGGTGACGGTGCGGGTGCCGTCGGCCGCCGGCTGGCCGGCCATCAGGTCGAGCCCGACCTTGGCGAAGCCGGCGTCGCGGTCCTTGACCACGCCGGCCTTCTGCAGATCCTCGATCACCGCGCCGTAGCCGCGGATCTTCGCCGTCAGCGTGCCCTGCGGCTGCAGCTTGTCGTCGAGGTCGAGGGTGCCGCCGGCATCGATCACGAGCGGGCCCCAGCGCAGCGCCAGATTGTCGACCCGGAGCTTGCCGCCGGCGGCACGCCAGGCGGTCAGCTCCGGCGCCGTCGCGGCCTTCGGCAGCGGGCCCAGCACGGTCAGCCGCGCCGCCACCATGTCGACCCGCCGGCCCATCGCCTGCAGGCCGAGATCCGGCGTCTCCAGCCCCTCGATGTCGAGCGAGGCGGCGGCGCCGGCCCCGGCCTCCTCCGGCGCGCGGTCGACCGAGCCGTTGACCCGGGCGATCGGCAGCGGCGCCTGCAGCAGCCCGCCGGCGAGTTCGACCTGGGACAGGGTCAGCAGGATCCGGTTCGGCTTGCCATCGCTGCCGATCCGGGCGCTGCCGCTGCCCGAGCCTTTGACATCCACGGTCAGCGCCGGGCTTCCCGGCAGGGTGATGCGCTGCGGCGGCGCGATGGTGAAGCCGACCTCGGGCAGGGTCCAAGGCCTGGCGGTGGCGACCACCCCGGCGGCGTTCCAGGCCAGCCCGTCGATCCGGCGCAGGCTGGGCGCCTGCGATGCGACGGTGAAGGCCAGCGGGAAGCCCTCGACGCTCAGCGTGCCGGGATCGACCGTGACCCCGGGCGGCGGGTTGGCGGCGAAGGCCTGCGCCTGGGCCTCGACCTTGCCCGCGGCCCAGTACCAGCCGCCGGCCCAGCCGGCGGCGAGCAGGGCGATAAGGGTGGTGGGAACGACGACGATACGGCGGCGGCGACGCATGGCGGTCCCGGATGATGGCACGAGCAGGGCACGTGGCCGCGACCGCGCCCCGGAGTCAAGCCGAAGCAGCAGAACGCGACACGACGCCCCTCCCCTTCGCAGCTGCGAAAGGGTACATCTGTGATATGGCCGATGGTCATCACGATTGGAAGACGCCGAACCTGCCGCTGATCCCGGGCGAGCCGCTCTGGGTGTTCGGCTATGGCTCGCTGATGTGGAATCCGGGCTTCCCGCATCTCGAGCGGCAGCCGGCGGTGCTGCATGGCTATCACCGCCGTTTCTGCGTCCTGTCGCACCGCTACCGCGGCACGCCGGAGCGGCCGGGGCTGGTGCTGGGCCTGGACCGCGGCGGCTCCTGCCGCGGCATGGCCTTCAAGGTGGCGCCGGAGCATGTGCAGGCGGTGATCGCCTATCTCTGGGACCGCGAGATGGTGACCGGCGTCTATCGCCCGAGCCTGAAGCAGATCCGCCTGCCCGATGGCCCGGTCACCGCCTGCTGCTTCCTGGCCGACCGCCGCCATCGCCAGTATTGCGGCGCGCTGGACGTGGAGGAGACGCTGGCGATGATCCGCACCGGCATCGGCAGCAGCGGACCGAACCGCGACTATCTGCTGAACACGGTCGAGCATCTGCGCGAGCTGGGCATCCGCGACGGCGCCCTGTTTGCGCTGGCGGAGCGGGTGGCCGAGCCGGCTTAGCCGCAGCGCGAATAGCCGCAGTTCAGGCAGGTGTCGCAGCCCTCCTGCCGGATCAGGGTCGGGTGGCCGCATTTCGGACAGGACCGGCCCGGCGGCCGCGCCGGCGCGCCGGCCGCCTCCGCCGTCACCTCGACCGCCACCTCGGGCACGATGCCCTCCGGCTTCGCCAGGAAGCCGGTCGCCACCATGTGCCGCTCGATCGTCTCGCCGATCGCGGCCAGCAGCGACGGCACGTAGCGCCCGCCCATCCACTGCCCGCCGCGCGGATCGAACACGGCCTTCAGCTCCTCGACCACGAAGGCGACGWCGCCGCCGCGGCGGAACACGGCGCTGATCATCCGGGTCAGCGCCACGGTCCAGGCGTAGTGCTCCATGTTCTTCGAGTTGATGAAGATCTCGAACGGCCGCCGGCGGCCGTCGACCACCTCGTCGTTGAGGGTGACGTAGATGGCATGGTCGCTGTCCGGCCAGCGCAGCTTGTAGGTCTCGCCCGGCAGCACCTCCGGCCGGGCCGCGGGCGCGCTGAGGCCGGGGGCGTCGGCCACGCGCTTCGGCGGCGACTGCGGCTTCGCCTCCAGCACCGCGCCGGTGATCGCGTTCGGCCGGTAGGTGGTGCAGCCCTTGCAGCCCAGCGCATAGGCCTGGGCGTAGATGTCCTTGAAGGCGTCGAAGGACAGGTCCTCCGGGCAGTTGATGGTCTTGCTGATCGAGCTGTCGATGTGCTTCTGCGCCGCCGCCTGGATCGCCAGATGGTCGGCTGGCTGCAGCGTCTGGGCGTCGGCGAAGTAATTCGGCAGCGGCGCATCGGCGCCGTGGATCTCGCGGAACAGGCGGTGGGCGTAGTTCTCCACCGTCTCCGCCCGCCGGCTGCCGTCGGGCAGCAGCACGTTGCGGGTGTGGGTCCAGGCGAAGACCGGCTCGATCCCCGAGGCGACGTTGCCGGCGAACAGCGAGATGGTGCCGGTCGGCGCGATCGAGGTCAGCAGCGCGTTGCGGATGCCGTGCCGGGCGATCAGGTCGCGGATCTCCTGCGGCAGCTCGGCGACGCCGGGCGCGGCCAGGAACGCGTCGCGGTCGAACAGCGGGAAGGCCCCCTTCTCCGCCGCGATTTCCGCCGAGGCGCGGTAGGAGTGCAGCTTGATCGCCTCGAGCCACTCCTCGGTCAGCGCCGCCGATTCGGGCGAGCCGTAGCGCACGCCCAGCATCAGGAAGGCATCGGCCAGGCCGGTGACGCCGAGACCGATGCGCCGCTTGGCCCTGGCCTCGGCCGCCTGCTCCGGCAGCGGGAAGCGCGACACGTCGACGACATTGTCCATCAGCCGGATGGCGACCGGCACGATCTCCGCCAGCGCCGCGTGGTCGAAGCGGGCCTCGGGCGTGAACGGATCGAGCACCAGCTTCGCCAGGTTGACCGAGCCGAGCAGGCAGGCGCCGTAGGGCGGCAGCGGTTGCTCGCCGCAATTGTGCAGCACCAGGCCGTTGCCGTCGAAGGCGTTCGGGCCGGGGATGCGAACGTCGTAGACCTCCTCCTCCCCGTCCGGCACCAGCTGCTTGACGGTAGCGACGAACCGCTCGCGGTTGAGCGCCCGGCGATAGCCCGCCAAGGCGCTATCGAGCCGCGCCCGCTTGTCGGTGTCGGCGAAGCCGATCCGGGCGGCGAAGCGGGCGATGCCGGCCCCGGCGACGACGAGCTCGTGATCGGCGGAACAGTCGTAGAGGCGGCGCCCGCCCTTGCCGTCCGGCAGCAGGCGCGGGCCGGCGGCGCGACGCTCGGCGTGGATCGATGAGGCGATGCCCAGCCGCAGCAGCATGCGCTGGACCGCGCGCAACAGTCCCAGATCGCTCTGCGCCAGGCGGATGCTGACGCCCTTGTCCCGGGTGCCCTGGACCGACCCGTCGGCGTCGAACAGGCCGCGCAGCAGCCCGATCGCGAAGGCCGAGGACGCTTGCTCGATCGCCGGCGTGATCGTCTTGCGGCCGGGTGCAAGGCCGAGCGACAACGTCAGATCGCGCAGGGCCCCGAGACTGAGCCGCCGCTCGCCCCGGCCTGGCACCCGCATCCAGCCCACGAAATCGGCACGGTGCGGCAGTGACAGGGCGGCCGTGAGTGCCGCCGTCATCACTCCGGCAATGCCCGGACGGGCGTCAGCACCGTTGACCGTGGCCTCGCCGGGCCAGACCGAGAGCACGGCCTTGTCGGATTTCAGCGTGCCGTCGCCGATCAGCAATCCGACCAAGTATCCTTCATTTTCCGAACCCGGTCCGGACCAGGCGAGCCCATCGCCATGATCATGCAGGCGGAGGCGATCGCCCTGCTTGAGATCGCCCGCCTTGCGCCATTCGGTCTCGATCCGGAAGCGTGACACCTCGGTCGCGACCAGAACCGGATGGTCCGCCGTCAGGCGCAGGGCGTGGCCTTCCGCCGTCTCCAGCCGCAGCACCGGCTTGCGGCCGGTCGGGAAGAAGCCTTCAGGCCCGGAGGATGCCGGCTGCCCGTTCACCAGTGCAACGAAAGGCCGGCCGAGCAGGTCACCGACCATACGGGAACCGTCCAGGGTCTGGACCCAGGTGTCCGCTGTGACGCAGGGATTGGTGCTCTGGATCGTCTCGCAATAGGCCAGATTGTTCTGCGCGTTGATGCGGTCGATGAAGATCACGCCGGGCTCGGCCGAATCATAGGTCGAGCGCATGATCCGGTCCCACAGCTCGCGCGCCGGCAGGGTGCGGAAGACGCGGCCGGCGAACACCAGCTCCCAGGGCGCGTCGTCGGCCACCGCCTGCATGAACGGGTCGGTGACCAGGACCGAGAGGTTGAACATGCGCAGCCGGCCGGGGGTGCGCTTGGCCTCGATGAACTCGACCACGTCCGGATGGTCGCAGCGCAGCGTCGCCATCATCGCGCCGCGGCGGGAGCCGGCGGACATGATGGTGCGGCACATCGCGTCCCACACATCCATGAAGGACAGCGGGCCGGAAGCGTCGGCCCCGACGCCGGCGACCGGCGCGCCCTTCGGCCGGATGGTGGAGAAATCGTAGCCGATGCCGCCGCCCTGCTGCAGCGTCAGCGCCGCCTCGCGCAGATGGGCGAAGATGCCGGACATGCTGTCCGGCACCGTGCCCATGACGAAGCAGTTGAACAGGGTGACCTCGCGACCGGTGCCGGCGCCGGCCAGGATGCGGCCGGCCGGCAGATAGCGGTGGTCGCGCAGGATGCCGAGGAAGCGCTCGGTCCACAGCGCGGGGTCCGATTCGGCGGTGGCCACGGCGGTCGCGACCCGGCGCCAGCTGTCGTCGACCGACTGGTCGACAGGCGTGCCGTCCGGCTGCTTCAGCCGGTACTTCATGTCCCAGATCTGGGTCGCGATATCGCCCGGCTCGGCCACGACGGACCTCCCGCAGAACGGCATACCCCCAAAGGATGGGGGTACGCCCAGGGCGGGTCAACCAGGGTTCGTGGCAGCCCCCAGGATGCCGCTATTCCAGCCCGGCATAGATCGCGGCACGCAGATCGGCGACGAATTCGCCCTTCATACCCTCCAGCGCGGTGTTGGTGAGGCCGACGACGGCGAGCCGCCTGGCCGGATCGACGAACCAGCTGTGGCCGTAGACGCCGCCCCAGCGCCAGGTGCCCACGGTCATCGGCACCCCGGCCGCCGCCGGGTCGGTCACCAGCGCGAAGCCATAGCCGAAGGTGGTGCCCGGCGAGGCCGGCATCGCCAGGCCGGGGATCTGGCTGGTGGCCATGGCATGCACCGTCTCCGGCCGCAGGATCGGCGCGCCGCCGCGGCGCAAGGCTTCGAGGAACACCAGGAAATCGCCGGCCGTGCCGGCCATGCCGGCGCCGCCTGAGGGGTAGGAGGCCGGATCGAAGATGCGGCCCGGGGCGAAGCTGAGCCCGGCAAACTCCCGCGGCGCCGGGATGGCGTAGTGCTCGCCCATCCGCACCGGCGCCGGCTCGTCATCGGCATAGGCGGCGGCCAGGCGCGACCGGTCCGGCGGGGCGAAGCCGGTGTCCTGCAGGCCGAGCGGGTCGGTGACCCGGCTTCGCACCAGGTCGCCCAGGCTTTCCCCCGCCGCCCGTTCCAGCACCGCGCCGAGCACGTCGAGCGCCACCGAATAGGCCCATGCCGAGCCGGGGGCGAAGGCCAGCGGCACCGAGGCGATGCGGCGCAGGTTGTCGGCGAAGGACCGGCCCGGCGCGTCGAGCCCGTCGGACACGCCGGCGCGGTGATAGGGGCCGTCCGCCGGCTCGGTGAAGCCGTAGATCAGGCCGGCGGTGTGGGTCAGCAGGTGATGGATGGTGATCACCGGCTCGCTGCCGTCGGCCAGCTTCGGCCGGAAGTCGGGCAGGAACTTCGTCACCGGATCGGCCAGGGCGATCCGCCCCTCCTCCACCAGCCGCAGGGCGGCGGCGGTGACCATCGGCTTGGTCAGCGAGGCGTAGAGGAACACCGAGTCCTCGCGCATCGCCCGCCCGGCTTCGCGGTCGGCCAGGCCGGCGGCGCGGCGATAGACCAGCCGGCCATCCTGCGCCACCAGCACCACGGTGCCGACCAGGCGCCCTTCCGCCAGCGCCCGGTCGATCGCGGCATCGATCCCTCGCGACAGGGCGGGAACGGCGGCCGGCACATCGTCGAACAGGGCGGTCGTCATCGCGGGACTCCATTTTCAGATGGATCGCTACGAAATATCATCGCAGAGTGTTCGTCAACTGGATTTCAGACCGATCGCTATGAAAACAGATCCGCCGCGTCCCCGCGGCCGCCCCAGGGGCTTCGACCGCGACGCGGCGCTGGACCGGGCGCTGCCGGTGTTCTGGCGCCAGGGCTATGAGGGCGCGTCGATCGCCGACCTGACCGCGGCGATGGGCATCACCACGCCCAGCCTGTACGGCGCCTTCGGATCGAAGGAGCAGCTGTACCGCGAGGCGCTGGACCGCTACCGCGCCGACCCCCAGCGGGCCGCGCCCTGGGCGATGACGGCACCAACGGCGCGCGAAGCGATACGGCTGATCCTGGAGGGCTCGGCCCGCGACTTCAGCGACCCGGCGCACCCGCCCGGCTGCATGGTCTCCACCGCCGTCCTGACCTGCGCCCCGGAGAACCGGCCGGCAGCCGCCGTGGTGACGGAAAGGCGCGGCGCATCGGTGGGCCGCCTGCGCGCCCGCTTCGCCCGCGCCCTGGAGGAGGGCGAGCTGCCGCCCGGCACGGACCCGGACGAGCTGGCGCGGTTCTACGGCGCCATCATCCAGGGCCTGTCGGTCCAGGCGCTGGACGGGGCCGGCCGCGACGAGCTGATGAAGATCGTGCGCCGGGCGATGGCCGCCTGGCCGACCGCCTAGGCCCGTCCGATCACCGAGCGGCGCCATGACAGGATCCGGCCGGGGCCATGCGCCGCGGCGAAGAGCAGCCCGGCCAGGAAGGTGAAGTGGTCGACGAAGAAGCCGAACTCGGCCTGGTTCCCGGCCCAGTGCGACGGGCCGTGGAAGGCGAAGGCCAGGAACACGACATAGACCGCCGCAACCAGGCAGGTCTCGGTGAAGAACGCCCCGGTCAGAAAGCCGATCACCAGCAGGCATTCAAGGATGGCCGCCAGCCAAGCCAGCAACATCGGCATCGGGAATCCGGCCATGGCGATGTAGCCGGCGGTGTCGCCCATGCCCATGAATTTGAAGCTGACCGCCAGCAGGAAGACCGCGGCGAAGATCAGCCGGCCGACGAGAATCGCCGCCAAGCGCCACGCAGGCGCAGTCGCATCAGCATCCATTGTGACCCCCTCGACGATTAGGACGACGAGCGTAGCCGAGACCGGGTGGCGGGTCCAATCCGCTGCGCAACCGATTCCGGGGCAATCAGTCCGGCAGCGTCACCGGCGTCCCTGCGGCCAGAGGGCGGCGCAGCCGGTCGGGGTCGTCGTAGCGCCACAGCGGAATGCCGGCGCAGCGTTCGACCCGGTCCGGCATGCCGTAGCGGGCGACCACGGCACGGGCGTTCAGCCCGTCCATCAGGATGAAGCCGAAAGGTGCGGCGCCGCCGGCCCGGTCCTGATTGATGATCCAGCGATAAGGGGCGCCGTTGCGCGCCACCTGGGCGATCTGGATCCGCCGGCCGGAATGCAGCACCAGCGGCTTGGCCCACCAGTAGCCGGCGAGGCCGGCGGCCGGACCCTGGAAGCAGGCCAGCGTCCGCGGCGGCTCGATCCGCGCCGCCAGCTGGTCCGGCCGGGCCCAGAGGGCGGCGGCGGCCGCCAGCAGCACGGCCAGAACCGCCCCGACCGGCCAGGCCGGCACCCGCAGCCGGTCGGCGGCGAGATGGGCGAGCCAGAGCGCCGTCAGGAACAGCCAGGGCTGGAAGTAGCGCAGGTAGGAATCGTCGCGGAAGATGCCGAACAGCACCACCGCCAGCAGGGTGGCCAGCGAGGACGCGGCGGTGAAGACCGCGATCCGGTCCGCCGGCGCGATCTCGCGCTCCCCGGCCGCCAGGCCGCGCAGCACCACGAGCGTGCGAAGGACCGGCAGCAGGGCGAAGGCGATCAGGCCGAGATTGACCGCCAGCTCCGCCGGATTCGCGCGCCAGAGCACGCCGCCGAGGCGGAACAGGCCGTAGCCGATGCCGATGTCAAGCTGGTCGCGATAGACCCCGCTCAGCGGGTTGACCCAGCCCTGCAGCAGGAAGGCGGCCAGCGCCGCAACGGCAATCACCGCCGAAGCCGCCAGGGCCGCCCCCCGGGTGCGCGGCGCCGGGGCGCAGAGCAGCGCCAGCGCCAGGGCCGGGGCGGCGGCGTAGGGCAGGACGAAGCTGTCCGACAGCACCCCGGCCAGGATCAGGGCGGCCAAGCCGATCAGCGTCCATGGGCCCGGGCTATCGAGCTGGCGCAGCACCAGCAGCAGCACCGTCGCGGCGATCAGGATCGCACCGAAATGGAAGGTGACGACGAAGGGATAGACCAGCCAGTTCAGCGCGTAGGGGCCGGCCAAGCCACAGCCGAAGGCGAAGAGCCCTGCCAGCGCGACGGCGAAGGCGGCCACGGCCATGGCGGCGGAGCGGCCGCCGGCAGCGCGGTGCACGGCGCCGCCGAGCAGCAGCAGCAGGCCGAGCTGCAGCGCCGCGGCCAGCGGCAGGGCCCGGCGGAAGTCGCCGGTCGCGAGGTCGGCAAGGCCGTAAACCGCCATGTCGGGGAAGACATAGGGGCCGGGGGTCAGGTGCCAGCCGCGCAGGGCGTCGAAACCGCGATGCAGGTCGTCGAACAGGGCCGGCAGGTAGAGGACGTCAGCATTGCCGGTCAGCACGGCGGCGCCGGGCAGGCGCAGCACCAGCGCCACGGCCAGCAGCGACAGGCCGGCGACCGCGACGATGAGGACGATCAGGCGAAGCCGGCGCAACCTGCGGTCAGACCGGGGCCGCCGCCCGGGCCGGGCGTGGCGTCGGCGGGCCGCCGGCGGCGACCGACAGGCGCTCGGACGCCGTCTCCAGCTCGTCCTCCAGCCGCCGCATCATCTCCTCGCGCCGCAGGCCGGGCGGGATCGGCGGCAGGAACTCAACCGTGATCGTGCCGGGGCGCTTGCGGAAGGCGCGGCGGCCCCAGAACACGCCGGAGTTCAGCGCCATCGGCACCACCGGCACGCTTAAGCCTTCATACAGCGCGCCGACGCCGATGCGGTAGGGCCGCCAGGTGCCGGGCGCGGTGCGGGTGCCCTGCGGGAAGATCGCGATCGGCCGGCCTTCCGCCACCCGGACCTTGGCGTGGTCGATCATGGCGCGGACCGCCCGGCTGCCGGCGCCGCGATCGACCGGGATCATGCCGGTCTTCAGCAGATACTTGCCCCAGACCGGCACCTTCAGCAGCTCGGATTTCAGCACGATCGCCGGGTCGGGCAGCAGCAGATGCAGCTTCAGCGTCTCCCAGGCCGACTGGTGCTTGGCGGCGACGATGCAGGCGCCGTCCGGCAGGTTCTCGCGCCCGACCACGCGGTAGTCGATGCCGAGAACGATCTTCTCCAGCCAGTACGTCACCCGCAGCCAGACGAAGATCCAGGCCATCGTCGCGCGATGCGGCAGGAACAGCGCCGGCAGCAGCACGAAGCAGCACAGCGTGGTCCAGCCGAAGAACAGCAGGTTGAAGAGGGCTGAGCGCAGGATGGTCATGACGCCCTATATCCTGCCCAGGGTGACACGCGCCAGCGCAACCAGGAATTTGTTGTATTCGGAGACGATCAGCCGCGCCGTGCCGGGCCAGGCCCACCAGCGGTCGAGATGCACCGTCTCCGGATCGACCGGCTGGCGCTTGATCTCGATCTCCGGCATCGCGGCCCGGAACTCCAGCATGCTGCGCGGCATGTGATAGTTCGAGGTGACCAGGCGCAGGCTGTGGAAGCCATGCGCCCGCATCCAGACCGCCGCCTCCTGCGCGTTGCCGATGGTGTCGGCGGCGGAATAGCCGAGGTCGACGCAGCAGCGCAGCGAATCATCGGTCGGCGACAGGGCGAACAGCTCCTCCAGCCTGACGTCGCGGTGCACGCCGCTGACCAGCAGCCGCTCGGCCACGCCGCGCGCCAGCAGGTCGAGCCCGGCGCGCAGCCGCTCGCTGCCGCCGGTCAGCACGACGATGGCGTCGGTGTGGTCGGGGTCGACCTCGCCCTCGCGCGCGGCCTGGGCCACGAACCAGGCCAGCCCCAGCGCCCAGGCCGCCGCCAGAGTGACCAGCAGCAGCAGGACCCGGCGCAGGCGGCGGCGCCAGGGCCGGGGCTTCGGAGAAAGATCAACGGTGCTCGACATCAACGGACTGCTGTTGCGCCGCGGCCGCGGTCACGGCGCCCGGACAGAAAGGGGGCGGATCGTGGCAAGATTATGCGGCCGCGTCACGGCCCCGGAGCGACATCCTTCGGCCTGGTTCCGCAACGCCTTCGCGCCGTTCACAAAATCGCCCCGGATGATATAGGCAGCGGCAAGGCGGCATGCGATAAGGCGCCATGATCGTCACCTGCCCCAGCTGTTCGACCCGTTACCTCGTCGATCCGGCGGCGATCGGCCAGGACGGCCGGCGCGTCAAATGCGCCCGCTGTGGCCATTTGTGGCGCGAATCGGCGGTCGAGGCGGTGCCGGCGCCGCCGCCACCGCCCGAGCCGCAGCCGGTGTTGATCGGGCCGGCGGCCACGCAGGCAACACCGCCACTTTCGGCTGGGAGACATATCACCAACCTGCCGGTCGTGATCACGCCGCGCCGGCGCGACGGGCCGGCGGTCGGCCTGGCGCTGGCGGTGCTGCTGGTCGGCGGCCTGGCCGGGGTGGGCTATTTCGCGCGCGATTCGATCGTCCGCTTCTGGCCGCCGGCGGTCCGGTTCTACGACACCATCGGCGTGCCGGTGGCGCAGCCGGTCGAGACCGGCGCGCTGGGCCGCGGGCTGGTGCTGCAGAACCTGGAGGTGCGGCGCGTCGCCGGCAGCGGCGTCGAGCAGGTGGTGGTGACCGGCCGGGTCGAGAACCGGGCGCTGGTCACCCGCCCGGTGCCGCCGATCGAGGTGCGCCTGCTGGACGCCAGCCGGACCGTGGTGGCGCGCACGCCGCTGGTGGTGACGACCGAATCGCTGGCGCCGGACGAGTCGGTGCAGGTGGCGGTGACGGTCGAGGCCGCGCCCGACGCCGCCACCAGGCTGGAGATCGGGGCGCAGACCGGCACCGCGCCGTAGCCGGCCCCCGGTGGGATCGGGGCTCCTCAGCCCCGGATGAAGCCCAGCAGGTCGCGGTTGAAGCGCTCCCTGTCGGTCAGGAACAGGCCGTGCGGCGCGCCGGGATAGATCTCGATCCGGCTGCCGGGGATCGCCTCGGCGACGGCGCGGCCGCAGAGATCGGCCGGCGCCAGGCGGTCGCCATCGCCCTGCAGGACCAGCGTCGGCACCGTGACGGCCTGGAGGTCGACCCGGAAATCCGCGGCGGCGTTGGCGCGCTGGCAGCCGATCGCGGCCCACAGTGCGGTCTGCAGCGCCAGGTCGAGGCCCCAGCGCACCAGCTCCGGCGAGCAGGCGGCGCCGAACAGCGCCTCGCCATTGGCGGCGTAATAGGCCGGCCGGTCGGCGCGCATGCCCTCGATGGCGTGGTCGAAGACGCTCCTGCCGTCGGCATCCGGCGGGAAGGCCAGAGCCGGGCACGGCGGCAGAGGTGCCGCCAGGACGATCCGCGCCACCCGGGCAGAGCCGTGGCGCGACAGGGTGCGCACGATCTCGCCGATCGCCATCGAGTGCCCGACCAGGGTGGTTTCCTGCAGGTCGAGCGCCGTGATCACGGATGCAAGATCGTCGGCCAGGGTGTCGAAATCGTAGCCGTCGCCGGGATGGTCGGAGCGGCCGTGACCGCGCCGGTCATAGGCCAGGCAGCGCAGCCCAGCCGGAGCCAGCTCCGCCATCTGTCCTTCCCAGATCTCGGCGCAGAGGGTGAAGCCGTGCAGGAACAGGACCGGGCGCCCCCGCCCGATGTCCTTGACGCGAAGCAGGGTGCCGTCGCGGGTCTCGATCATGGGTCTCTCTCCGCTGGTGTGGGCGGATGAGAGCGCAGTTGGGGGCGTGGAAGCGATTACCTGTCGGGTAAGCGAATGCGATCAGCTGACGCCGAAGCGGGAACGCCAGCGTTCGATGTCGGCCAGCGAGACGTTGCCGCCGCACAGGATCAGCGCCACCCGCGCGTCGCGCGGCAGCCGGTCCTTCAGCCGCAGCGCCGCGGCCCAAGTGCAGCCGGCAGCGGGCTCGGTCACCACCTTGGCCTGCTCGGCCAGGACCTGCACGCCGCGCACCGCTTCGGCATCCGGCACCACCAGCACCTCCTCCACCGCGTCGCGCACGATGGCGAGCGTGCGCTCGGAGACCGAGGGCGCGCCCAGCGTGGTGGAGATCGAGGTGATGGCCGGCAGGCGCACCGGCTTGCCCGCGGCCAGGGCCTGGCTCATGGCGTCGGCGCCCTCGGTCTCGACGCCCCAGATCCGGATCTCGGGCCGCAGCGCCTTCACCGCGGTGATGACGCCCGAGATCATGCCGCCGCCGCCGATCGAGGCGATGATGTCGGTGGTGTCGGGCGCGTCCTCCAGCAGCTCCAGCCCCATCGTGCCCTGGCCGGAGATCACCCGCGGGTCGTCGAAAGGATGGATCAGGGTGCGGCCGGCCGCCGCCTGGCGCTCGGCCTCGGCGAAGGCGGCGGCGATGTCGGAGACCAGCACCACCWCCGCCCCCWCGGCGCGGGTGCCGGCGACGTAGTTCTCCGGCGTCGCATTCGGCATGATCAGCGTGGCGTTCAGACCCAGCACGCGGGCGGCATAGGCGACACCGAGCGCATGGTTGCCGCCGGAGACCGCGACCACTCCGGCCACGCGTTCCGCCTCGCCCAGGCTGAGCATGGCGTTGAAGGCGCCGCGCGCCTTGAACGAGCCGCCATGCTGCAGCAGCTCCAGCTTCGCCACCACCGGCAGGCCGAGCCGGCTGCCCAGCAGCTCACGCGGCAGGGTCGGGGTGCGCAGCACATGGGGAGCGATGCGGGCGCGCGCCGCGCGGATCGTCTCGAGCGTGATCGCCGTCACGGGGTACCTCGTCCTGGCGGAAATGGCCGCGCTCAGAATTGGCGCAGCAGCCTTTCGATATAATCCCGTTCCGGCGGCGGGCGCGAGCGGTCGTTCAGCCGCTGGCGCAGCTCGTCGAGGATGGCACGGGCGCGTTCGGTGTCGAACTTGGTCGGCAGGCCGACATCCCCTTCGGTGGTGCCGCCGCTGTTGGTCATCGGCCGGCCCAGCGGATCCTGGTTCTCGAACATCTGCCCGTTCTGGGCGCGGCCGACCATGCCCGGCTGGGCGCCCATGCCTTCCATCATCTGCTGCGCCATGCCCTGCAGACCTTGCTGCAGCTGGTCCAGCGCCTCAGTCTGCGACGGCACGGCGCCGCCGGGGTCGCCCTGGCCCAGGGCCTCGCCCGACTGCTTCATCGCCCTCTCGGCCCGGCCGAGCGGCATCGGGATATCGCCGCCCATGTCGCCGAGCTCACGCATCAGCTCGCCCAGCGCCCGGCGCAACGCCTCCTGGGTCTGGGCATTCTGCTCCGGCGTGCCCTGCTGCGGCTGCGACGGGTCGCCCTCCTCGCCGCCTTCCTGCGCCTGCTGCTGGCGGTAGGTCTGGTCGAGCAGCTGGCGCTGCGCGTTGGTCAGCTTCTGCAGGTCCTTCAGCAGGTTCATGGCTTTCTGCTGCGCCTCGGCCTGCTGCTGGCTCATCTGCCCCATCTGCAGATTTTCCATCATGTTCTGCATCTGGGACAGAAGCTGCCGCGCCTGGTCCTTGGCGCCGGATTCAGACAGTTGCTGCATCCGGTCGATCATGTCCTGGAACTGCTTGCGGTCCATGATCTGCGCGTCCGGCGGCAGCGGCATCTCCTTCAGCTCGCCGCGCTGCATCTTGTCCCGCATCTGTTCGGCCATCGCCTGCAGGTAGCGGTCCATCGCCCGGCGCAGCTCGTCGGTGAGCTGCTTGATCTCCTCGTCGCCGGCGCCGCGCTCCAGCGCATCGGCCAGGCGCTGCTGGGCGTCGCGCAGCGACCGCTCGGCCAGCGACATGTCGCCGTCCTCGATCCGCAGCGCGGTGTCCCACAACAGGTCGCGCAACGGCGCGACATGCGGCTTCGGATCCTCCTGGGCGAAGAACAGCCGCCGGGCGGCGGTGCGCAGCGCCAGGAACACCACCCGGTCGTCATAATAGCGGTCCGGCCGCTGCGACAGCATGTCCAGCGTTTCGGCCACGGTCTGCGACTGCTCCGGCTGCAGGGTCAGGATGCGGCGCTGCTCGATGATGGCGCGGGCCACCGGGTGGTGGAACTCGCGCTCCGGCAGCGTCACCCGCTCCGGCGCCGACTTCGTGCTCTGCCCCGCCGCGTCGGTGGCGGTCAGCACGATGTCGGCCGCCTGCCCGGCCCAGGCATGCGGCGTCAGGTCCTGGTAGCTGGTGGTCTTGATCTCGCGCGGCCAGCGGCCCGGCACCGAGAGCGGGATGGTCATCGGCGTCTGGTCCAGCACCGCGGGCGCGCCCGGGGCCAGGGTGACGGTCGCGGTCAAAGTGGCGATGCCGTAATCATCGCCGGCGGTGGCGTCGAGCCGCAGCGCCTGGCGTTCGGTCGGCTTCGGCTTGTCGGTGAAGGCGACGGTCGGCGGCGCGTCCGGCACCACCTTCACCGGCCAGTCGCCCAGCACCGTGCCGTCCTGGCTGACCGACAGCCGGTCGCCGCCGGTGACCTTGGCCTGGAGCTCGTAACTGCCGCCTTCGATCGGGGTGAAGGCGGTTTCGCTGCCGGCGAGGCTGAGCGTCGGGACTTCGTCGCCGCCGGCGACGCGGCCGACCAGGGCGCTGCCGACCGGGATCTCGACCGGCCCCGGCGCCGGCTGGCCCGCCCCGGGTGCCGCCACCTGCCCGGCGGTGAGGTAGATCGGCGCCCGTCCAGTGTAGGACGGCGGTGTGACGAACAGGTCGAGCCGCGGCGCGGTGGCGGCGGTGGCGCCGAACAGCCCGGGCGACACGGCCCGGCCGAGCCGTCCGCGCCAGTCGTCGCCGGCGGCGACCACGGCCAGGATCAGCCCGATCACCACCAGGCCGCGCAGGGCGAAGCGGTCGGCCTCAGCATTGCGCGGCCGCGGCAGGCGGGGCTTGAGCAGGCGCAGCTGGGCGGCGCGCTGGGCCAGATGGCGCTGCCACAGCACGCGGCTGAGCGGGTCGGAGGTGCCGGTGGCCTGGGTGTCGTGCAGGGCGGTCAGCGGCCGGTGCTCGATGCCGCTGTCGTGCTCCAGCCGGCGCCGCGCCGCCAGGCCGTCGGGCAGGCGCAGCCGCCACAGCGGCCGGCTGGCGACGACCAGCGCGGCGGCGAAGGCGACCAGGATCAGGGTATGCAGCCAGCCCGGCAGGTCGGGCAGCAGGTCGAAGCCGGCAAGGACCAGGAAGGCGCCGAGCACGGTGGCGACCGGCCAGGCGGCACGCCACACTGCCTCCCAGGACGCAGCCAGCCACGCCAGCGCGATCTTGACGCGCGGCTCGGCCGGCTTGTCCGTCCCCGGGGCCTCCGTGGGGCTGCGGGCCACTCCTACGCCTCCGTCTAGTCGAGCCAGGGCGGCAGGCTCTCCCCGGCGACCATCTCCTCAAATGTGGGCCGTTTTCTGACGATGGCAAACCGATCTTTATCGACCAGCACCTCCGGCACCAGCGGCCGGGTGTTGTAGGTCGAGGCCATCACCGCGCCATAGGCCCCGGCGCCGGTGAAAGCGACGAGGTCGCCGGCGGCCAGCGGCGGCAGGGACCGCGCCTTGGCGAAGGTGTCGCTGCTCTCGCAGACCGGTCCGACCACGTCGAATTCGGCCTCGGCCGCGCCTTCCGCCGGCTGGCGTAGCGGCACGATGCCGTGCCAGGCGTCGTACATCGCCGGGCGCACCAGGTCGTTCATCGCCGCGTCGAGGATCACGAAGTTCCGCGTCCGCCCGGGCTTGATGAAGAGCACCCGCGACAATAGGACGCCGGCATCGCCGCAGATCGACCGGCCCGGCTCGCACATCAGCTGGCAGCCCAGATCGCCCACAGTCTCGCGCACGATGCGGGCATAGTCGGCCAGGGCCGGGGCCGGGTCGCCCTTGTAGGAGATGCCGATGCCGCCGCCGAGATCGAGCCGCTCGACCACATGGCCGGCGGCGCGCAGGTCGCGCACCAGCTCGGCCAGGCGGCGATAGGCGTCGCGATAGGGCGACAGGTCGAGCAGCTGGCTGCCGATATGGGCGGCGATGCCGACCGGGCGAACGCCGGGCAACGCCCGCGCCCGGTCATAAGCCACCGCCGCGTCCTCGAGTTCGATGCCGAACTTGTCGCCCTTGCGGCCGGTCGAGATCTTGGTGTGGGTCTTGGCGTCGACATCCGGGTTCACCCGGAAGGCGACGACCGCGTCGCGCCGCAGCCGCACCGCGACCTGCGACAGCAGTTCCAGCTCCTGCAGCGATTCCACGTTGATCTGGTGGATGCCGGCCAGCAGCGCCGCCTCCAGATCCTCGACGGTCTTGCCGATGCCGGAGAAGACGATGCGGTCGGGCGGGCAGCCGGCGGCCAGCGCCCGCTTCATCTCGCCGGTCGAGACCACGTCGATGCCGGCGCCCTGCGCCACCAGGGTGCGCAGCACCGCGAGGTTGGAATTGGCCTTGGCGGCGAAGCAGACCGCGATCGGCAAGCCGGCCAGCGCATCGACATAGGCGCGATAATTCGCGACCAGCGCCGCGGTCGAATAGACATAGGCCGGCGTGCCGACCTGCGCGGCCACGGCGGCGAGGTCGACATCCTCGGCGAAGAGGGCGCCGTCGCGATAGGCGAAGGTGGTCATGTGCTGGGATAGCCTCGTGGATAGGCGGAGGTCTTGCTGTCGGGGGCGCTGACCGAGGCCGCCTTCTTGCCGCAGGCGACGAGTCCGAAGGCAAGGATGACGGCGAGGAGCAGCCTCAGAATGACGGCGGATTTCACAGGAAACGCTCCTTTGCGGCTTGGACGGCCTCGCGCACCCGGTCGGGCGCGGTGCCGCCGTAACTCTTGCGGCTGGCGACCGAGGCCTCGGCGGTCAGCACGGCGTAGACGGCATCGGTAATGCCGGCATGGACCGCCCGCATCTCGGCGAGCGGCAGGTCGGACAGGCGGCAACCTTTGTCCTCCGCCCGCTTCACCAGATGGCCGGTGATGTGATGAGCGTCGCGGAACGGCACGCCGAGGGTGCGCACCAGCCAGTCGGCCAGGTCGGTCGCGGTCGGGAAGCCGGCCTCGGTGGCCCGGCGCATCGCCTCGGCGTTGACGGTCCAGCTCTCGACCATGCCGGTCATCGCCGCGAGGCACAGCATCAGCGTGTCGTCGGCGTCGAACACCGGTTCCTTATCCTCCTGCATGTCCTTCTGATAGGTCAGGGGCAGGCCCTTCATCACGGTCAGCAGCGCGGCCAGGCTGCCGAACACCCGGCCGGTCTTGCCGCGCACCAGCTCCGCCGCATCCGGGTTGCGCTTCTGCGGCATGATCGACGACCCGGTCGAGAAGCCGTCGGACAGGCGGACGAAGCGGAACTGCGGCGTCGACCAGAACACGATCTCCTCCGCCAGCCGTGACAGGTGCATGGCGCAGATGCCGGCGGTGGCGAGGTAGTCGAGCGCGAAGTCGCGGTCGGAGACGCTGTCGAGCGAATTGGCGGTCGGCCGGTCGAAGCCCAGCGCCTGCGCCGTCGCGTGCCGGTCGATCGGATAGGGCGTGCCGGCCAAAGCGGCGGCGCCGAGCGGGCATTCATTGGCCCGGGCGCGGGCGTCGGCGACGCGGCTGCGGTCGCGGCCCAGCATCTCGACATAGGCCAGCAGGTGATGGCCGAAGGTGACCGGCTGCGCCACCTGCAGATGGGTGAAGCCGGGCAGGATGGTGTCGGCGTGCCGTTCGGCCTGGCCGATCAGCGCCGCCTGCAGCGCCTGCAGCCCCTGCTCCAGCCGGTCGAAGGCATCGCGCACCCACAGGCGGAAATCGGTCGCCACCTGGTCGTTGCGGCTGCGCGCCGTGTGCAGCCGCCCGGCGGCCGGGCCGATGATCTCGGTCAGCCGCGACTCCACGTTGAAGTGGATGTCCTCGAGCGAGGTCTTGAACTCGAAGCGGCCCTCGGCGATCTCGCCGGCGATCTGCTCGAGGCCGCGGTCGATCGCGGCGGCGTCCTCGGCGGACACGATGCCCTGGGCGGCGAGCATTGCGACATGAGCGCGCGAACCGGTGATGTCCTGCGCCCAGAGCTTGCGGTCGAAACCGATCGAGGCATTGATCCGCTCCATGATCGCAGCCGGGCCGGCGGCGAAGCGGCCGCCCCACATCGGATTGGTGCCTTTATCGGGCACGACGGGGGTGGCAGGCTGGGTCGGATCGGACATGGGGTGCGGACCGGATGAGGAAGAGAGCAACGATCGCCGCGGGCGCGGCCGGCCTGGCGCTGCTGCTGGCGGCGGGCGCGGCCTGGTGGACGCTGCGAACCCCGGAGGGCCGGCCGCCCCTGGGCGGCACCGTCGCCAGCTTCGTCCTGGCCGACCGGCCTGAGCCGGCCCCGGAGATTACCTTCTCCGACGCCGCGGGCAACACCCTTCGTCTCACCGACTTCAAGGGCAAGGTGGTGCTGGTCAATCTGTGGGCGACCTGGTGCGCCCCCTGCGTCAAGGAGATGCCGGCGCTGGACCGGCTGCAGGCCAGGCTGGGCGGCGCCGATTTCACCGTGCTGGCGCTGTCGATCGACCGCGAGGGGCTGGCCAAGGTGCAGCCCTTCTTCGCCGCCAACAAGATCGGCGCGCTGGCGCCCTATCTCGACCCCGGCGGCCGGTCGCCGGCGCAGTTCGGCGCCCGCGGCCTGCCGACGACCCTGCTGATCGACCGCGACGGCACGGTGGTGGGCCACCAGGAGGGCGCCGCCGAATGGGACGACGACAACTCGGTCGCGCTGCTGCGGTTCTTTCTCGATCGCGGCAAGGCGGGATCTGCCTGATGGCGGATCAGAACGGCGCGGCGCCCGAATACAGGCCCAGCAGGACCATCACGCCGTAACCCCAGAGCACCGTCCGCAGCACCATCGTCCCCTCCCTTGCGCCGCCGGGCGGCGGCATCCGATGCAGGGAAGTTAGGCGCTGAGTGTATCGGTGGGATGTCGGCGGGACGGCCGAATTGTATCGTCCGTGTCGCGGCGGCTCAAATGGGTGTCGAACCCATGTAGAAGCCGATCAGAACGAGTACGCCGTAAACCCAGATGATCGTGCGGAGCATCATGACCTTATCCTCGGGCTCGAGGCCCAGGATCATGTCTACGCCGCCTTCCGTGAATGAGATGTGACGCCGGTCACGGGTGCGATTCACGCTGCCGGAATGGCCGGCGAATGAACCGTTCTCGTCACGCGTGATATACGATGACACTGTTCGTCATGGAGAGAGACCATGCGCGTGGCGAAGTGGGGCCACAGCCTGGCGGTACGACTGCCAGCGGCTGTGATTGAAGCGCTTAGTCTGAAGGAAGGCGACGAGATCGAGATTCGCGTCGCCACTGACCGCACCGTCCTCGTCGAAAGGACCCGCGGCCGGCAGCAGGCGATGGAACGACTGCGCAGGCTACGGCGGTCCTTCCCGCTCGGCTTCCGTTTCAACCGTGACGAAGCGAACAGGCGCTGAGGTGCGCCTCTATCACGTTCTGCTCGATCTTAAGCTGTCATGCCCGGGCTTGACCCGGGCATCCAGAGACTGTCGACATCTTCTGGATTGCCGGGTCAAGCCCGGCAATGACAGGTAGAGAGCAGAGGTGCACCAATGACCATCCGCCCCCGCCGTTCGCTGCTCTACGTCCCCGGCTCCAACCCGCGCGCGCTGGACAAGGCGCGCACGCTGGACGCGGACGGGCTGATCCTGGACCTGGAGGATGCGGTCGCGCCGGATGCCAAGGTGGCGGCGCGCGAGCGGGTGGTGGCGGCCGTCCGCGCCGGCGGCTGGGGGCCGCGCGAGGTGCTGGTGCGCGCCAACGCCGCCGACACGCCCTGGGGCGCCGACGACCTGGCCGCCCTGGCCGGCAGCGGCGCCKACGGCATCGTCCTGTCCAAGGTCGAGCGGCCGGAGACGGTGACGGCGGCCGAGGCCGCGCTGACCGAGGCCGGCGCGCCGAAGGACCTGATGCTGTGGTGCATGATCGAGACGCCGCTCGGCGTGCTGAATTCCGCCGCGGTCGCCGGCGCCTCCGCGCGGCTTGCCGGGCTGATCCTCGGCACTTCGGACCTGGCCAAGGACCTGCGGGCGGCGCATGAGCCGGGGCGGCAGCCGCTGCTGACCGCGCTGGGCCTGTGCCTGCTGGCCGGCCGCGCTTACGGCCTGGCGGTGATCGACGGCGTCCATCTCGACCTCGAGGACGCGGCCGGCTTCGCCGAATCGTGCCGCCAGGGCGCGGCTATGGGCTTCGACGGCAAGTCGCTGATCCACCCGAAGACCCTCGCCGCCGCCAACGCCGCCTTCGCCCCGAGCGTGGAGGCGGTGGAGACCGGGCTGCGGGTGATCGCCGCCCATGCCGCGGCGCTGGCCGCCGGCCAGGGCGTCACCATCGTCGACGGCCGGCTGGTCGAGGCGCTGCATGTCAGCGATGCGGAGCGGGTGGTGGCGATGCACCGCGCCATCGCCGAACGCAGCTGCGGGTAGAGGTTTCGGCTCACGCCGGCCCAGTTGCGAATGGCTCGCATCTGCTTGAAACTATTGGCCTGTTCGTTGACTTGCTGCAGTGCGGCGCGTAAGTCACTCCCCGACCCGTTCAGGCTCGATCGCGACCCGCGCCTGATGTCCATTGCGCATCGGAGTAAATCCGCATGTCCGCCTCCGAGGCAGTTCCTCAGAAACGGCCGAGGCCACTTTCGCCCCATCTGCAGATCTACCGTCCGCAGATGTCGACCGCGCTTTCGATCTTCCATCGCGGCACCGGCATTGCCCTGGCCATCGGCACCCTGCTGCTGGCCTGGTGGGTGATCGCGGCGGCCGCCGGCCCCGAGGCCTTTGAAGCGGCGCAGTGGTTCATCGGCTCCTGGCTCGGCCTGCTGATGCTGTTCGGCTGGACGGCGGCGCTGTTCTACCATCTCTGCGCCGGCATCCGGCACCTGGCCTGGGACGCCGGCTGGGGCTACGACCTGCCGACCATGCACAAGACCGGCTATGCCGTGCTGATCGCCACCGCGGTGCTGACCGTGCTGGCCTGGATCATCGGCCTGGTGGTGTGGTGATGACGACCAAGCCCGCTTCCCTACGCAACCCGCTGGCCCATGCCCGCGGCCTCGGCTCCGCCAAATCCGGCTTCGCCCATTGGCGCGGCCTGCGCGTCACGGCGCTGGCGCTGATCCCGCTGACCATCTGGTTCGTGATCGCGGTGATCGCCCATCTCGGGTCGCCGCTGCCGGAAGTCCGGGCTTGGCTGGCCCATCCGGTCAACGCCGCCCTGTTCATCCTGTTCATCGCCATCGGCCTGCATCACGCCGCCAATGGCCTGACCGAGGTCTATGAGGACTACATCCACGGCCACCACACCAAGCTGGTCGCCGACCTGGCGACCAAGGGCGTGGCCCTGTTCCTGGCGGCGGCGATGACCGTCTCCGTCCTCAAGATCGCCATCCTGGGATAACCCCATGCCAGCGTCCTATACCTTCATCGATCATTTCTACGACGTGGTCGTGGTGGGCGGCGGCGGCGCCGGCCTGCGCGCCACCTTCGGCATGGCCGAAAAGGGGCTGAAGACCGCCTGCATCACCAAGGTCTTCCCGACCCGCAGCCACACCGTCGCGGCCCAGGGCGGCGTCTCCGCCGCGCTCGGCAACATGGGGCCGGACGACTGGCGCTGGCACATGTACGACACCGTCAAGGGCTCCGACTGGCTCGGCGACCAGGACGCGATCGAGTACATGTGCCGCGAGGCGATCCCGGCGATCATCGAGCTCGAGCATTACGGCATGCCCTTCAGCCGCACGGAGGAGGGCAAGATCTACCAGCGCGCCTTCGGCGGCATGACCACCGAATATGGCAAGGGCCGCGCCTACCGCACCTGCGCCGCGGCCGACCGCACCGGCCACGCCATGCTGCACACGCTGTACCAGCAGGCGCTGAAGCACGAGGCGGAGTTCTTCGTCGAGTACTTCGCCATCGACCTGATCATGGACGAGGAAGGCACCTGCCGCGGCGTCGTCGCCTGGAACCTGGACGACGGCACGATCCACCGCTTCTTCGGCCACCAGACGGTGCTGGCGACCGGCGGCTACGGCCGCGCCTACTTCTCCTGCACCTCGGCCCACACCTGCACCGGCGACGGCGGCGCCATGGCGGCGCGGGCCGGCCTGCCGCTGCAGGACATGGAGTTCGTGCAGTTCCACCCGACCGGGATCTACGGCGCCGGCTGCCTGATCACCGAGGGCGTGCGCGGCGAAGGCGGGTACCTGACCAACAGCGAGGGTGAGCGCTTCATGGAGCGCTACGCCCCCTCGGCCAAGGACCTGGCGTCGCGCGACGTGGTCAGCCGGTCGATGACGATCGAGATCCGCGAGGGCCGCGGCGTCGGCCCGACCAAGGACCACATCCACCTGCATGTCGAGCATCTCGACGCCGACATCATCCACCACCGCCTGCCCGGCATCGCCGAGAGCGCCAAGATCTTCGCCGGGGTCGACGTGACCAAGGAGCCGATCCCGGTCCTGCCGACGGTGCACTACAACATGGGTGGCGTGCCGACCAACGTGCATTGCGAGGTGGTCAACCCGACCGCCGCCGACCCGAACCGCGTGGTGCCGGGGCTGATGGCGATCGGCGAGGCCGCCTGCGTCTCGGTGCACGGCGCCAATCGGCTGGGCTCGAACTCGCTGCTCGACCTCGTGGTGTTCGGCCGCGCCGCCGCGATCCGCTGCGCCGAGCTGATCAAGCCCGGCCAGACGCACAAGCCGGTGCCGGCCGATGCCGGCCAGTTCGCGCTGAACCGGCTGGACCGCGTGCGCCATGGCAAGCAGGAGGTCCGCACCTCCGACCTGCGGCTGGAGATGCAGCGGACGATGCAGAACGACGCCGCCGTCTTCCGCACCGGCCAGACCCTGGCCGAGGGCTGTGAGAAGATGGACGCCACCTGGGACAAGCAGAAGGGCCTGGGCGTCGACGACAAGTCGCTGATCTGGAACTCGGATCTGGTGGAGACGCTGGAGCTCGAGAACCTGATGATCAACGCGGTGACCACCATCCGGTCCGGCGTCAACCGCGAGGAGAGCCGCGGCGCCCATGCCCGCGAGGATTTCCCGGACCGCAACGACGTCGACTGGATGAAGCACAGCGTCGTCTGGATCGACGAGGCCGGCCGCACCCGCATCGACTACCGCCCGGTCCATCTCCAGCCGATGACCAACGAAGTCCAGAGCTTCCCGCCCAAGGCGCGGGTGTACTGAGGGAGGATAAAAAAGCCAGCCTGCTCAACGCTATCGACTCTGGAGTTCGTTTCTCTTGATCGTCATCCCCGCGAAAGCGGGGATCTCCTCGGGACCGCGGATGGACAAGTCCTTCTTCGTCTACATCATGGCGAGCCGGAAGGATGGTGTGCTCTACACCGGCGTCACATCCAATCTTCCGAAACGGGTCTGGGAGCATCGAAACAAGATCGTTTCGGGGTTTACCGCACGCTACGGTGTCGGACGCTTGGTCTGGATCGAACCGCACGAGAATGCCGAGTCCGCCATCCGGCGGGAGAGGCAGATCGAGAAGTGGCGAAGAGCATGGAAGGTGGAGTTGATCGAGAAGGACAATCCGGCTTGGGCCGACCTGTTCGACTCGCTGAACGAGTAGGTGAGAGATCCCCGCTTTCGCGGGGATGACGAGGTTGGTTAGGGGCTGGTACCGCAATTGCTATCCGGCGCCGAAACAAGGTCGAGCGCGACCCGAGGACGACATGGCCGAATTCACCCTGCCCCGCAATTCCAAGGTCCAGCCCGGCAAGACCGTGCGGGTCCCCGGCGAGATCAAGAAGCCGCGGACCTTCAAGATCTATCGCTGGGACCCGGACACCGACGAGAATCCGCGGCTCGACACCTACGAGATCGACTTGGCGCGCTGCGGGCCGATGGTCCTGGACGCCATCATCCACATCAAGAACGACATCGACTCGACCCTGACCTTCCGGCGCTCCTGCCGCGAGGGCATCTGCGGGTCCTGCGCGATGAACATCGACGGCACCAACACGCTGGCCTGCCTCAAGCCGATCGAGGAGGTCCAGGGCGACGTCAAGATCTACCCGCTGCCGCACATGCCGGTGGTGAAGGACCTGGTGCCGGAGTTGACCCACATCTACGCGCAATACGCGTCGATCAAGCCCTGGCTGCGGACCGAGAGCCCGCCGCCGCCCGACCGCGAGCGCCGGCAGAGCCCGGAGGAGCGCGAGAAGCTGGATGGCCTGTACGAGTGCATCCTGTGCTTCTGCTGCACCACCAGCTGCCCTAGCTATTGGTGGAACGGCGACAAGTATCTCGGCCCGGCGGTGCTGCTGCAGGCCTATCGCTGGATCGCCGACAGCCGGGACGAGATGACCGGCGAGCGGCTGGATGCGCTGGAGGATCCGTTCCGCCTCTACCGCTGCCACACCATCATGAACTGCACCAAGACCTGCCCGAAGGGCCTCAATCCCGCCAAGGCGATCGGCGAGATCAAGAAGCTGATGCTGGAGCGCGCCGGCTGACCTGCGTCAACCCGCAGTAAAACGTCACAAAAAAGCGCTGGTGACCCCGGCGCTTTTTTCTTATCAACCGCCCAGTCTAACCACGATCTGTCCACCTGACGGAGCGATCCTGCACGCAACACACTCGAGGAGTGTCCTTCTAAATGGCGAACCCCGCACGCACACCCTTTGCCGGCCGCATTCTCATGGTCGGTTTCGGCTCGATCGGCCAGGGCGTGCTGCCGCTGCTGCTGCGGCACCTGACCCTGACCTCCGACCGCGTCACCATCGTGACGGCGGAGACGAGAGGGCAGAAGGAGGCGGAACTGTACGGCGTCCGCTTCATCCATGAACCGGTCACCCGCAGCAATTATCGGACACTCCTCGAACCGCTGCTCGGCCCGGGCGACGCCCTGGTGAACCTCTCGGTCGACGTCTCCTCGGTCGCGCTGATCGAATTGGCGCGGGAGCGCGGGGCGCTCTACATCGACACCTGCATCGAGCCCTGGCTGGGCGGCTACACCGACCCCGACCTCAGCCCGGCCGACCGGTCGAACTATGCGCTGCGCGAGGCGGCGCTGGCACTCGGCCGCGCTCCCGGCACGCCGACCGCCGTGGTGACGCATGGCGCCAATCCCGGCCTGGTCTCGCATTTCGTCAAGCGCGCGTTGCTCGACATCGCCGCGGCGACCGGCTTCGAGCCGCCGGTGCCGGCCGACCGCGCCGGCTGGGCGGGCCTGGCCAGGACGCTGGGCGTGAAGGTGATCCATATCGCCGAGCGCGACACCCAGGTCGCCCGCTTCCCGAAGCAGCCCGGCGAGTTCGTCAACACCTGGTCGATCGACGGCTTCGTCGGCGAGGGCTGCCAGCCGGCCGAGCTGGGCTGGGGCAGCCATGAGCGCCACTTCCCGGCCGACGGCCACCGCCATGTCGCCGGGTCGCAGGCGGCGATCTGGCTGGCCCGTCCCGGCGCCGCGACCCGGGTGCGGACCTGGACGCCGCTGGCCGGGCCGATCCACGGCTTCCTGATCACCCACAACGAGGCGATCTCGCTGGCCGACTACCTGACCGTCGGATCGGGCGCGCAGCCGGAATACCGGCCGACCGTGCACTACGCCTACCACCCGTCGGACGACGCGGTGCTGTCGGTGCATGAATTCGTCGGCCGCAACTACGAGCTGCAGCCGAACAAGCGGCTGATGATGGACGAGATCACCGAGGGCATGGACGAGCTCGGCGTGATGCTGGCCGGCCATGCCAAGGGCGCCTACTGGTACGGCTCGCGCCTGACCATCGGCGAGGCGCGCGAGCTGGCGCCGCACAACAACGCCACCAGCCTGCAGGTGACGGCGGCGGTGCTGGGCGGGCTGGTCTGGGCGATCGAGAACCCGGATCGCGGGCTGGTCGAGCCCGAGGAGATGGACCATGAGCGGGTGCTGCAGGTCGCGGCGCCCTATCTCGGCGAGCTGGCCGGCGCCTTCACCGACTGGAACCCGCTGCAGGGCCGCGGTCAGCTATTCCCCGAGGACATCGACCCCGAGGACCCCTGGCAGTTCCAGAACATCCGGGTGGTGTGACCGGCTTCCGCCCGGTCGCCGGCCTGTCCCGCGAGGAGCGGGCGCGGGTCGGCGCCCTGGTGGCCGGGCACCCGGTGTTCGCCCTGTACTGGGATGCGGCGCTCGACGCCGCGGCGGCAGGCGACCGCAGCCGGATGGTGCGGCTGGAGCCGGAGGGCGCCGTCCTGGGCATCGATTTCGACGGGCTGTCGATCTACACTCCGATCGGCAGCGTCGGCGACGCCGCGCTCTTCTCCCTGCCGGCCGATCCGCGGCCGCTGGAGCTGCATCTGACCCCCGAACAGGCAGATCGGCTGCGCCCCGCCTTCGGCGATCGGCTGATGCTGGAGGACGGGCTGCGCTTTTACGCCCGGCCGCTGGGCGATCTTCCAGAGCCCGATCCCGCCTGCCAGCGGATGGGACCGGGCGAGCTGGAGCCGCTGCGCCGCTTCTACGCCGCGCATTACCCGGCGACGGTGTTCTCAGCCTGGATGCTGGCGCTGCCCTTCGTCGCCATCGTCGAGGATGGCCGCCCGGTCGCCGCCGGCGGCGTCCTCGCCCGCGCCGGCAGCCGGGTGATGATCGGCAACTTCCTGGTTGACCCCGCCCGCCGCGGCGAAGGCCTGGCCGGGCGGGTGCTGGCCGGCCTGCTGGCGGCGCTGCAGGCCGAGGGCGTGACCACGGCGCTGCTGGCCACCAACGACCTCAACCCGGCGGCCTGCCGGGTTTATGAACGCGCCGGCTTCACCCTGATCGAGCGCCGCGTGCAGCTGGACCTGCGCGCGGCCTGATACCGGCGGCCTTTGAGATCAATTCTCCAGCCTTCCGCGTCATGGCGAGCGAAGCGACGTGGCCATCCAGGGGGCGCCGATGGATGGCCACGCCCCTGCGGGGCTCGCCATGACGGATTAATATTTCGCGCCATGGGTATGACACGGCGCGCCGTGCTAACTTTGGCCGGACTGAGAGGGAAAGCCCCGTGGAACCGCTGGACCGCATTACCCGACAGCCCGGGTTGATGGACGGAAAGGCCTGCATTCGCGGGATGCGGGTCACGGTTGGCATGATTGTCGGTCAGATCGGCGCCGGTCACAGCATCGACGAGGTTCTTGCCGACTATCCCTACCTGAACCGCGAGGACGTCATGCAGGCGCTGCGCCACGCCGCTCGTTTGACCTGACGCGCCGTCGCTTCAGGCCAGGAATGCGCCGCCTTGTCTGGCATTTCGCCGGGGCTTGCGGTAAGCACCCTCGCCATGCCCGATGTTGCAGCGCAAGACGACGAGCCGCTTGCCCTCTACCGCCGCCGGATCGCCGAGGGCGTGCTGCGGGCCGATCCCGCCCAGGCCGCGGCGGTCGAGAAGCTGCAGCGGCTGCATCGGCAGCTGCGCAGCTACACCCCGCCCGAGCCCGAGGGCAACGGCCTGCTGGCCCGCCTGGGCTTCGGCAAGAAGAAGCCGGCGGTCGACCCGCCGCGCGGCCTGTACTTCTGGGGCGGCGTCGGGCGCGGCAAGTCCATGCTGATGGACCTGTTCTTCGACACCACGCCGGTGCCGCGGAAGCGCCGGGTGCATTTCAACGCCTTCATGCTCGAAGTGCATCAGCGTATCCATGAATGGCGCCAGTCGGGCGCCGCCGCCGAGAGTGACAGCGCCGATCCGATCCCACCGCTGGCCCGCCGCATCGCTGCCGAGGCGTGGCTGCTGTGCTTCGACGAGTTCCATGTCGTCGACATCGCCGACGCCATGATCCTGGGCCGGTTGTTCCAGGCGCTGTTCGGCCTGGGCGTCATCGTGGTCGCGACCTCGAACTGGCCGCCGGACGAGCTGTACAAGGACGGGCTGCAGCGCGACCGCTTCCTGCCCTTCATCGCCATGATCAAGAAGAAGCTGGAGGTGGTGCAGCTGGATGGCGGCCGGGACTATCGGCTGGACCGGCTGCGCGGCCGACCGGTCTATCATTCGCCGCTGGGCGGCCTGGCGCACAAGGCGCTGGCCGACCTGTTCGCCGACCTGACCGACGGCGCCGAGGGCGCTCCGGTCACCCTGCCCGTCCCCGGCGCCCGCACGCTGGAGGTGCCGCGCGCCGCCCGGGGCGTGGCCTGGTGCGACTTCGACGCGCTGTGCGCCCGGCCGCTGGGCGCCGCCGACTACCTGACCCTGGCCGACGCCTTCCACACCGTGATCATCGAGGGCGTGCCCCACTTCACCGAGGCCAAGCGCCACGAGATGAAGCGCTTCATCGTGCTGATCGACAGCCTGTACGAGGCCCGCCGGCGGGTGGTGATCGCGGCCGAGGTGCCGGTCACCCAGCTCTACGCCGGCGACAGCCAGGCGCTGGAATTCGCCCGCACCGAGAGCCGGCTGATGGAGATGCAGTCGGCCGAATATGTCGAGGCGAAGAAGGCGGCCTGAGACCGCCTGTCCTCTTTCAGGCCGGGTCGGCCGCCGGGAAATCGGTGCTGCGGGTCACCTCTTCCCAGAGGTTCATCTCCTCGATCAGCGCATCGAGCTTGGTCTGAGCGCGGTGCAGGGCATCGCTTCCCAGCAGCAGATGCAGCGGCGGGTTATCCGCCCGGACGGCCGCGCGGATGGCCTGCGCGGCCCGGTCGGGATCGCCGAGCTGCTTCCCGGCCATGCTGTCGAACGCCGCCGCGCTGCGCCCGACGCTGGCCGCATAGGCCGCGTCCTCCGCCTCGCTCTTGCGGATCGAATGCGTCGACAGGAAGTCGGTCCGGAAGGCGCCTGGCGCCACCGCGGTGACCTTGATGCCGAGGGGCGCGACCTCCTGCGCCAGGCCCACGCTCAGCCCCTCCAGCGCATGCTTCGCCGCTGCATACAGGCTGGAGCCGGGGCCGGGGGCCCGGCCCGCGATCGAGGTGATGTTGACGATGTGGCCGGAGCCCTGGGCCCGCAGATGGGGCAGCGCCGCGCGGATGATGCGGAACGGCGAGAACACGTCGACATCGAACAGCCGCGCCACATCGGCATCGCCGGCCTTCTCGACGGCGCCGAGCAGGCCGTAGCCCGCATTGTTGACGATCACGTCGACGCGGCCAGCCAGGGCAAAGGCCCGTTCGACGGCCGCTTCCGCCGCTGCGCCGTCGGCGAGGTCGAGGGTGAGGACGTGCAGCGTCCCCGCCCCGGCCGGCAGGTCGGGCCCGCCGCTTCTGACGGTGCCGATGACGGTGTCGCCTTCCGCCAGCGCCGCCTTGGCCAGCGCCAGCCCGAGGCCGCGCGAGATGCCGGTGATGAACCAGGTCGTCATGAGAGGTCTCCTGTTGCGACCTCCGAAATAGGCCCGGCCGGCGGCCTTCAGAATGCACGGCATTCTGACAGCGCTTGTAAGCTGCCCTTAAAAGCGGTTCATTGGCCCATGGATTCCCTGTTGTCGGGCAGCGACTACAATCAGCTGCGGGCCTTCGTCGCCGTCGGCGACCTGCTGAGCTTCAGCCGGGCGGCGGAGATGCTGGGCGTCTCGCCTTCGGCCCTGAGCCAGATGGTGCGCGGCTTCGAGGAGCGCGTCGGCGTGCGGCTGCTGAACCGGACCACGCGCAGCGTGGCGCTGACCGAGGCCGGCGAGAACCTGTTGCGCCGGGTGCGGCCGGTGGTGTCGGAGCTGAGCCAGGCGATCGGCCAGGTGCGGCGCTATCGCGAGCGGCCGGCCGGCACGGTGCGGATCCACGCCTTCCGCTCGGCCGCGGAGGCCTTCATCCAGCCGATCCTCTCGGCCTTCGCCGAAACTTATCCGGACGTCGTGCTCGACATCACCCTCGACGACGAGGTGACCGACATCGTCGCCGGCGGCTTCGATGCCGCGATCCGGATCGGCGAGGTGATCGAGCGAGACATGGTCGCGGTCCGCCTGGGCCCGGCGATGCGCCAGACCGCGGTGGCGTCCCCCGCCTATCTGGCCGCCCATGGCCGGCCGGAGCATCCGCGCGACCTGGTGCAGCATCGCTGCATCCGCTGGCGCTGGCCGGGGCGGGCCACGCCCTATGCCTGGGAGTTCTTCGAGGATGGCGGCTGGTTCTCGGTCGCGGTCGACGGCCCCCTGATCGTCAACGACAAGGAGATGGCGCGGCGCGCGGCGCTGCAGGGCATCGGCATCGCCTTCCCGGTCGAGCAGACCGTGGCCGGCGACATTGCCGCTGGCCGGCTGGTGCCGATGCTGGAGCGGTGGTCCGCGACGTTCCCCGGACTGTTCCTGTGCTATCCGCAGCAGCGCCAGATGGCGCCCGCCCTGCGCGCCTTCATCGATGCGGTGAAAGCCGCGGCTGCCGGAACTGCCTCGTCGGCGACCGCGCCAGAGCCTTGATCGGAGCGCTGATGTCGCGGCGCAAGCGGGACCTTTTCGAAATCCCCTCATCCGTCATCCCCGCGAAAGCGGGGATCTCGCAACGCTTCGACCGGTAAGGGATTCCCGCTTTCGCGGGAATGACGGCGAAGAGATGAGTCGGTATTCAGCAAAGATCTCGCAAGCGGGCGTGATCGAGGAACGATCGCACCCGCTTCAGGCCTTCATCGTCACCAGGCGCTCGAAGGCGGCCAGGGTCTCGGCGCTGACATGGTGCTCGATGCCCTCGGCATCGATCTCGGCCGCCTCGTCGCTGACCCCGATCGACTTCAGGAACTCGACCACGATGCGGTGCCGCCGGCGGCAGGAATCGGCCATCTCGCGGCCGGCGTCGGTCAGGAAGATCGAGCGATAGGGACGGGCGCTGACCAGCCCTTCGCGCTGCAGCCGGGCGACGGTCTTGTTCACCGTGGCATGAGCGACGCCGAATCGCTCCGCCAGCTCGACGATCCGCGCCTCGCCCTGGCTGTCGATCAGCTCGGCGATCATCTCGACATAGTCTTCCGCCGTCTCGGTCTGCCGGGCCTGGCGCACCCGGCTGAACCCCGCGGCCTGCAGCCCGGTGTCGGTCGGGCGGTCCTGTTCCGTCATCTCGTCTGTCCTTCGGAGCCGGATGCCTCCTGGCCCCATTGATGAGTCTGGACCGCGGCGCCGCGGTCCACAGGCCGGCGCGGTTGCGGCGCATCATACCGGCAGATCGGAAAATGACAAGGTGATGACGCTTGCCAAGAATGTAGCCATGGCTACATTATACAGGACGGGGAGATCGAATCGGCAAACGACCTTCGCCCGCTGCGCGGCAGCGGAGAGAAACGAGCACGCATGATGAGAAGCGATATCGCGGCCCAGGACATCGCCCAGCAGGGCAGCGCCGCCGGCTCCGGCTGGCGCACGGATCCGACAGCCCCGAGCCTGCCCGAGGTGCATCGCAGCATCGCGGTGCCGGTCGGCGTCGGCTGGCTGCGCAAGCTGTTCGCCTTCGTCGGTCCCGGCTATCTCGTCGCCGTCGGCTACATGGACCCGGGCAACTGGGCGACCGACCTGGCCGGCGGCTCGGCCTTCGGCTACACGCTGCTGTCGGTCATCCTGCTGTCGAATGTGATGGCGATCCTGCTGCAGGCGCTGTCCGCCAAGCTGGGCATCGTCACCGGGCGCGACCTGGCCCAGGCCTGCCGCGACCATTACCCGAAGCCGGTCGCCATGGCCCTGTGGCTGCTGTGCGAGATCGCGATCGTCGCCTGCGACCTGGCCGAGGTGATCGGCACCGCGATCGCGCTGCAGCTCTTGTTCGGGATCCCGCTGCTATGGGGCGTGGTGCTGACCGCGCTCGACGTCATGGTGGTGCTGTACCTGCAGAACCGCGGCTTCCGCCATCTCGAGGCCTTCATCATCGGCCTGATGCTGGTCATCGCCGGCTGCTTCCTGGTCGAGCTGATCCTGGCCCAGCCGGCCATCGCCGAGATCGCCCGCGGCTTCATCCCGTCGCCCGAGATCGTCACCAACCCGGAGATGCTGTACATCGCCATCGGCATCATCGGCGCGACGGTGATGCCGCATAACCTGTACCTGCACTCCTCGATCGTGCAGACCCGGGCCTATGACCGGACCGAGACCGGCAAGCGCGAGGCGATCCGCTACGCCACCATCGATTCGACCGTGGCGCTGATGTTCGCCCTGTTCATCAACGCCGCGATCCTGATCCTGGCCGCCGCCGCCTTCCACACCACCGGCCGGACCGAGGTGGCCGAGATCCAGGACGCCTACCAGTTGCTGGCACCGGCGCTGGGCGTCGGCATCGCCAGCACCCTGTTCGCCGTGGCGCTGCTGGCCTCCGGCCAGAACTCGACCCTGACCGCCACCCTGGCCGGGCAGATCGTGATGGAGGGCTTCCTCTCGATCCGGCTGAGACCCTGGCTGCGGCGGCTGATCACCCGCGGCATCGCCATCGTGCCAACGGTGATCGTCACCGCGATGTATGGCGAGAGTGGCACCGCCCATCTGCTGGTGCTGAGCCAGGTGGTGCTGAGCCTGCAGCTGCCCTTCGCCGTGGTGCCGCTGGTCGCCTTCACCAGCGACCGGGCCAAGATGGGCCGCTTCGCCAACCCGGCCTGGCTGAAATGGACCGCCTGGCTGGTCTCGGCGATCATCATCGTGCTCAACGTCAAGCTGCTGTTCGACTGGGTCACCGGGGCGTAGCCGGCCGGAGCAGTCGCTCCAGGGCTTGGTCGAGCCCGTCCGGCAGGGCCAGGCCGAACACCTCGGCCAGCACCGATTTCACCTCGGCGGCGTTCGCGAGGGTCCGCCGTTCGATGCCGCCGTCCAGCCGGTGCACGGCGTAGTCGGTATTGCGCAGGGCGTGGCGGCTGCCTGGCTGCGGCCGGGCGACGATCAGGCCGGTGACGAAATGCGAGCCGGGATGGGTGGCGAGGTACCAGTTGGCCGCCTCGTAATCGACCGGCCACTGCTCCTGCAGGTCGAAGCGGTACAGCGACTTCCACTCCTCGCCGACCTTGGTTTGAAGCTTGAGGTCGCGGTCGACGGGCAGCAGCCGGAAGGGCTCGTGCGGCGTCGGCTGCCCGATGCCGAGCTCGAGGCGCAGCACGCCGGTCAGGGTCTGGCCGCCGAAGCCGACATCGACGATCCGTGGCCCGTCATCGAGCACGACCCGCAGCAGCATATGGCTGCGCGGGCTGACATGGTCCTCCGGGTGGCCCCACAGCACCCGTGCGGCAAGGGCGGTCACCCGGAAGCCGATGGCCAGCAGCGCCAGGCGCAGCAGCAGGTTCTGCTCGAAGCAGTAGCCGCCGCGGCCGCCCTGCACCAGCTTGCGCTGCAGCGAAGCGGGATCGAGCAGCGGCGTACGGCCGAGGAACGGGTCGAGATTCTCGAACGGGATGGTGCAGGCGTGGCGGAAGACCAGCGCCTGCAGCGTCGCCAGATCCGGCGCCACCGGCCGGTCATGGCCGATCCGGCGCAGATAGGCGTCGAGATCGAAGCTGTCGGTCATAGCGGCTCCCCCACAGCAGCAGCCTGCGGAGGAGGAGCCTAACCCGACGCGGTCAGATCACGAAGTCGATGCCGGGCGGCACCGGGATCGAGTGGTCCATGGTGAGGGCAGGGAGTGGCTCCGAACACGAGCCGATGATGCGGGCGGGGACGCCCACCGCGGTCCGGTGCGGCGGCACGGAGGCCAGCACCACGCTGCCGGCACCGATCTTGGCGCCCTCGCCGATCTCGATGTTGCCGAGGATCTTGGCGCCGGCGCCGATCAGCACGCCGTCGCGAACCTTGGGATGGCGGTCGCCGCTTTCCTTGCCGGTGCCGCCGAGGGTGACGCCGTGCAGGATCGAGACGTCGTTGCCGACCACCGCGGTCTCGCCGATGACGACGCCGGTGCCGTGGTCGATCAGCAGCCCCCAGCCGATCCGGGCGGCGGGGTGGATGTCGACCGCGAGGCTCTCCGATACCCGGCTCTGCAGGAAGCTGGCGAGGGCGTGGCGCCCCTGGCCGAGCAGCCAGTGGCCGACCCGGTGCCATTGCAGCGCGTGGAAGCCCTTGAAGAACAGGAACGGCGTCAGGTGGTTGCGTGCCGCCGGGTCGCGGTCCTTGATGGCGTCGAGGTCGAGCACCGCGTGGCCGGCGATGGTCGGGTCGGCGCGCATCGCCTCGGACGCCAACGCCAGCAGCCGGTCATGGCAGGCGGTGTCGCATTCCAGCTTGGTGGCCAGCAGGCGGGCGAGCGCGTCGCTGAAATCCGCGGCGCCGAGCACGATGCGTTCGACGACCGGGGCCAGGATCGGCTCCTGCCGCGCCAGGACGGTGGCGGAATCGCGCATCAGCGCGAAGACCTCGGCGTTCCGGTCGAACACGATCGGGCCGGCAATTTCGGCCTTCCGCGCCAGGGCGGTGTCGGGCATGACCTCTTCCCCTTTGCCGGGCCGGGCGGCGGGGAGCTGCGCCCGGCAACAATGACCATCGAAATGAGATAGGACTTCCCCGGCGGCTTGTCATCAGCGGAGATGAATTCTTTAGTACTACATGAATCTTGTGATTAGATTTTTATTTCAACATGCAATTGTGTTTATAACCACGAGCTGCAGCGATCTGGGGTCCATATGTGTAGAGCGCCAGCGCCTAGCTTGGGCTGGCAATGGCGGGTCGGGATCTCGTACGGTCGCTCTGAATGCTGATCCCGGAGAACCACCAGAATGCCCGTCGCCGTCTTCGCCTCGGCCACCGATGATCCCGCCCAGTGGCTGCCGGCGCTGCGCACCGCGATGCCGGCGCTGGAGGTCCGGGTCTGGCCCGAGATCGGCGACCCGGCCGAGATCGACTATGCCATCGTCTGGAAGCCGCCGGCCGGGATGCTGGCGGGGCTGCCCAACCTCAAGGTGATCTATTCGCTCGGCGCCGGCATCGACGCCATGCTGCGCGACCCGACCCTGCCGGCCGACGTGCCGCTGGTGCGCATGGTCGATCTCAGCCTGACCGAGGGCATGGTCGAGTTCGTGGCCGAGCAGGTGCTGGCGATCCACCGCCAGGCCCGGACCTACCGCGCCCAGCGGGCGGCGGGGGTGTGGCGGCAGCACGACCAGCGGCTGGCGCGCGACGTCACGGTCGGCATTCTCGGCCTCGGCACGCTGGGCGGCGCCGTGGCGCGGGCA
Organism: Inquilinus sp. YAF38; assembly: GCF_052113205.1. NCBI lineage: Bacteria > Pseudomonadati > Pseudomonadota > Alphaproteobacteria > Rhodospirillales > Rhodospirillaceae > Inquilinus > Inquilinus sp. YAF38. The sequence goes on from NZ_JBFRCU010000050.1 coordinate 43,928, forward strand.
CTGATGGCGCTGAACTTCCGGGTGGCGGGCTGGAGCCGGACGCCGAAGGCGGTCGAGGGCGTGGAAGGCTTTGCCGGCGCGGCCCGGCTCGACGCCTTCCTGGCGCAATCCGAGATCCTGGTCTGCCTGCTGCCGCTGACGGCGGAGACCGAGAACATTCTCGATCGCCGGCTGTTCGCCGCCCTGCCGCGCGGCGCCTGGGTGATCAATGCCGGGCGCGGCCATCACCTGGTCGATGCCGACTTGGTGGCGGCGCTCGATTCCGGCCATCTCGCCGGCGCGGTGCTGGACGTGTTCCGGACCGAGCCGCTGCCGCCCGACCACCCGTTCTGGACCCATCCGAAGGTGGTGCTGACGCCGCATGTCGCCGCCAACAACAACGCGACCTACGCGACCCTGCGCCTGGCGGAGCAGATCGCCCGCTTCGAGCGCGGTGAGCCGATGGAGGATGTGGTCGACCGGTCGCGGGGGTATTAGCCCCTCACACGTCGTCATTCCCGCGAAAGCGGGAATCTCTATCCGGTTGAGACGTGACGAGATCCCCGCTTTCGCGGGGATGACGAAACGGGGTTTTGGCTTCGAGAAGCCGCAGACGGCGGACCTACCGCTCGAACCGCCGCACCGCGGTGATGCCCTTGCCGTCCGCCGCCTGGGACCGGGCCGTGACCTCGCGCACCGGGTCGAGGGAGACGCAGGCGGCGCGGACATTGGCGTGGATCAGGGTCTCGCCGTCGACCATCAGCCCGACATGGCCGGGGAAATAGACCAGGTCGCCGCGCTGCAGCCCGGCGCCCTCATCGGTCCCGACCAGCGTCGCGGCGGTCTGCGCCTGGCGGTAGGTGTCGCGCTCGATGGCGTGGCCGGCGGCGGCACAGGCGAGCTGGGCCAGGCCGGAGCAGTCGATGCCGAGGCTGGAGCGGCCGCCCCAGAGATAGGGCACGCCGAGGAAGCGCTGCGCCGTCGCCACCACGTCGGGCTCGGCGGCGTCGAGCGGCCCCAGCGCCACCTCCGGCAGCCAGCCGCCGGGTTCCCCGGCCTCGCGGATCCGGGCATAGCCCTTCGCCGTCTCGATCACCTCGACCGGGCTGCGGAAGCTCAGAGCGCGGACCGGCGGCAGCTTGAAGTCGGGGCCCGGGTAGAGGAAGGCGCGGAAGGCCCGCACCCGGTGGGTCGGCGCGGCGATCCGGTCGGACAGGCCGGCCGCCTCGACATAACCGACATAGCCGTCCGCCATGAGCTGGCCCCAGGCCCAGCCGTCCTTGACCTCATAGACCGTGATGGTCTCGCCATGCAGCATCTCGGTCGCCTGGCCGCGCGATGCGTCGGGCGCCGAGCGCATCGGCACGATGCCGCGGACTGCCTGGTGCAGCGTGCCGGCGGCGTAGCGCTCCGCCGCATGAACGCCGCGCAGGCTCATCGCCGCGAGGTCCGGCCGCCACGGCACCAGCTTGCGGTCCAGCTCGGTCACGCCGCGACGCCGATCATGCTGGCCGCCTGGCGCACCAGATCGGCGAAGCCGTCGAGATAGGACTGCCCGGCCTCGGTCCGCTCGATCAGCACGTTGCGCCGGTCGGCCGTGTCGACGGTGCGGCGGGTCAGGCCGAGCTCGCCCAGACGATCGAGCGCCCGGGTCACCGCCGGCTTCGAGATGTGCAGGGTCGAGGACAGGCCGCGCACCGTGTGCGGCGCCGGGGTCAGATAGATGGTGAGCAGGAGCGCGATCTGCCGCGACGACAGGTCCGGCGCCTCGCGCCGGACCGCCGCGGTCAGGGCGTGGCGCCACAACTCCAGCGCCTGCAGCGAGGTCAGGGCGACGGTCATGCCGCTCCCGTCCCCGGCGACGGCGATACGGTCGATCGAATCAGCGCCGGCCTCCAAACCGCTCCTCCAGCAGGGCGTAGACCGCCCGCATCGTCATCGCCTCGCCGCCCTTCGGCCGGCCCGGGCGGTCGGCGGCGTTCCAGGCATAGAGGTCGATATGCACCCAGGGCACGCCCGGGGCGACGAAACGCTCCAGGAACAGGGCCGCGGTGATGGCCCCGCCGAAGCGCGTGTCGGGTGCGTTGTTGATGTCGGCGATGCCGGATTTCAGCAGCCGGTTGTAGGGCTGCCACAGCGGCAGGCGCCACAGCGGGTCCTCGACCCGGCGCGAGGCAGCGGCCAGTGCGTCGGCGGTGGCGTCGTCATTCGAGAACATCGCCGGCACATCGGTGCCGAGCGCGACCCGGGCGGCGCCGGTCAAGGTGGCGAAGTCGACGATGATCTCCGGCTTCTCCGACGACGCCTCCTCCAGCGCGTCGCACAGCACCAGCCGGCCCTCGGCGTCGGTGTTGCCGATCTCGACCGTCAGCCCCTTGCGGCTGCGATAGACGTCCATCGGCCGGAAGGCGTCGCCGGACACCGCGTTCTCGACCGCCGGCACCAGCACGCGCAGCCGCACCGGCAGCTGCGCCATCATCACCATGCGGGCGACGCCGAGGGCATGGGCAGCGCCGCCCATGTCCTTCTTCATCAGCAGCATGTTGCCGGAATCCTTGAGGTCGAGTCCGCCCGAATCGAAGACGACGCCCTTGCCGACCAGCGTCACCTTCGGCGCCGACGGGTCGCCCCAGGTGATGTCGATCAGCCGCGGCGCCCGGCTGGCGGCGCGGCCGACGGCGTGGATCATCGGGTAGTTGCGGGTCAGCAGCTCGTCGCCGGTGATGACGCTGAAACGGGCGCCGAATTCCTTCGCCAGCGCCTCGGCCGCCGCGGCCAGCTCGGCCGGGCCGAGGTCGTTGGCCGGGGTGTTGACCAGGTCGCGCACCAGCGTGGTGGCGCTGGCCGCGCGCTCGACCGCGGCGCGGTCGGCGGCCTGCGGCCAGACCAGCTTGGCCGACACCCGCTCCGGCCCCTTGTAGCGCCCGTAATGGTAGCCGCCGAGCGCCCAGCCATAGGCGGCGGTGGTGGCGGTCGCCGGCTCGGCCGAATCATCCAGCGTGTAGGTGCCCGCCGGCAGCCCGGTCGGCAGCCCGGCGAAGGCCCAGGGGTCGGAGGCGGAGTCGACTCCGACCAGGATCGCGTCGACCCGCCCGCCTTCGCCCGGCAGCGCCAGGGTGCGGCCCGATTCCGCGGCGAAGCCGTTGGCCTCGGCCCAGGCCCGCCGCGCCGGCGTCGCGACGGCGCGCCAGCCATCCAGCGCGGCCTTGCTGAGCGGGATCAGAGAGACGGTCTCTCCCTCGGCGGCATCGACCAGATTCGGCAGCACGGCGCAGGCCTTCTTGCGTTCGGGAACTCGGGGCGGCACACCATGCTCCAGCCCGTTTCCCTTGCCAACCCCTCAGCCCGAGCGGACCGTCATGCGCCTCATCATCGGCAACAAGCGCTACTCCTCCTGGTCGCTGCGGCCTTGGCTGGCCCTGGCGCATCATGAGATCGCCTTCGAGGAGATCCTGATCCCGCTCTACCGCGACGGGTCGAAGGAGGCGATCCTCAGCCATTCGCCGAGCGGCAAGGTGCCGGCCCTGATCGACGACGGGACGACGGTCTGGGACAGCCTGGCGATCCTGGAATATCTGGCGGAGCGCTTCCCGGATCTCGCTTTGTGGCCGAGCGACCCGGCCCGCCGGGCGCTGGCCCGATCGATCTCGGCGGAGATGCACAGCGGCTTCACCGGCCTGCGCAACGAGCTGCCGATGGACCTGGCGCCATCCGATCCCGGCCAGGCCCGCAGCGATGCGGCCGAGGCCGACATCGCCCGCGTCACCGCGATCTGGCGGCAGTGCCGCGAGGCGGCCGGGGCCGAGGGGCCGTTCCTGTTCGGCGCCTTCAGCGCGGCCGACTGCATGTACGCCCCGGTCGTCATCCGCTTCGACCGCTACCGCGTGCCGCTCGACCCGGCCTGCCGGGCCTATGCCGACGCGGTCCTGGCCCTGCCGGCGATGCGACGCTGGGTCGAGGCTGGACTGGCCGAGCCCTGGGTGCTCACCTTTTAGAGCGTCTTTGTAGTGCCTCTCCCGCCTGGCGGGAGAGGTCGGGCTCGCGCAGCGAGACCGGGTGAGGGTTGGCCCAGGCCTCGACAAAGAGCCCTCACCCGGAGCCGCTTCGCGTCTCCGACCTCTCCCGTAAACGGGAGAGGCAAAATCAGCTCCTTCGTGCGATAGGCTGATCGATCCGGCCCAAATCAACCCGCTCCAACCCCCGGCTAACCCCGCCCGATGTCGCCGACGTCGTAAGGCGTGGTCTGGTAGATCTGGTTGATCCAGTTGCCGAACAGCAGATGGGCGTGGCTGCGCCACCGGTTCTGCGGCCGGCGCTCGGGGTCGTTGCCCGGGAAATAGTCGTGCGGCAGGGCGATCGCCTTGCCGGCGGCGACGTCGCGGAAATACTCGTCGCCGAGCGTGTCAGTGTCGTATTCGACATGGTTGAACATGTGCAGCGACCGGCGGCTGGCATCTTCCAGCAGGCACAGCCCGGCCTCGTCCGACTCCATCAGCACCTTCATGCCGCTGGCGGCCGGGATGTCCTCGCGCCGGTTCTCGGTCCAGCGCGACACCGGGATGGTGAAATCGTCGGAGAAGCCGCGCAGATAGGGCGAGGCCGCCTCGATGATGCGATGGCGGTACACGCCGAACTTCTTCTCGGGCAGCGCGTGCTTGGGCACGCCGTGGAAATGATGCGCGGCGGCCTGGGCGCCCCAGCAGATGTTGAAGCAGCCATGGACGTTGGTCTGCGTCCAGTCGAAGACCCGGCGCAGCTCGTCCCAATAGGTCACCTGCTCGAACGGCATCGTCTCGACCGGCGCGCCGGTGACGATGAAGCCGTCGAACTTCTCGGCCCGGACGTCCTGCCAGTCACGATAGAAGGACAAGATGTGGTCGCTGGGCGTGTTGCGCGGCACATGGTTGGTCATCTTGACCAGCGTCAGCTCGACCTGCAGCGGCGAGGCGCCGAGCAGCCGGGCGAACTGGGTCTCGGTCTTGACCTTGTTCGGCATCAGGTTCAGCAGGCCGATCCGCATCGGCCGGATGTCCTGCCGCACGGCCTGCGCCTCGAGCATCACCATGACCCCTTCCGCCTCGAGGACGGAGCGGGCGGGCAGGTCGTTCGGAATCTTGATCGGCATTCGGCTCTGTTCCGCGTGTCGTGAGCAGGACCGATTGTGGATGGACCCGTTTGGTTGTCGGTTCGACCACATCCCCCCTCTCGGGGGCGCCACCTTGCTCGGGAAGCAGGTTGGCGTCGGGCAATGCCCAACTCCTGATGTGCCGCCAGTTCTACGGGGTCCGCCCGCAGATTTCAACTGGATGAATGCGCGGCGTCGTCCGGCCCGCCGGGCCTCGGCTCAGGGCGTGGCCCGGGCCGGCAGGCTCAGCACCGCATGCTCGGCATAATAGCGGGCGGCGCCGGGATGCAGCGGCACGCCGAGGCCGCGCGCGGCGCCGTCGATCGAGATCTCCTTGCCGCGCGGATGGCCCGCGGCCAGCAGGTCCAGGGTCGATTTCTGCCACAGGGCACGGGCGATCTCGTAGACCGTGGCCTCCTCGATCCGCTCCGCCACCAGCCAGATCGCCCCGACCGACAGGGCCGGCACCTCCACGGCGACGCCGTCATAGAGCCCGGCGGGGATCGGCTCCTGGGCGAAGAACGGCACCTTGGCGATCAGCGCCTCGGCCTCCGGCCCGGTGATCGGCAGCAGCCGGATCGGCCGCCGCCGCGCCAGGTCGGCGATCACCCCGAGCGGCGGGCCGCCGGTCATCACCATGGCGTCGAGCCCGCCTTCGGCCAGCAGGTCGGCCGAAGGCTCCGGCCGCTCATAGACCTCGGTCACATCCGTCTGCTTGAGGCCGTAGGCGGCCAGGATCAGGCGGATGTCGTAGATCGTGCCGGAGCCTTCGGCGCCGACCGAGACGCGCTTGCCCTTGAGGTCGGCGACCGACTGCACCGGGCTGTCCGCCGGCACCACAATATGGACGAATTCGGAGAACAGATGGGCGATGGCGCGCAGGCCGATCACCGGCGGCTCACCGGCGAACGGCCCCTCGCCGGCATAGGCGGCGAAAGCGACGTCGGCCTGGGCCAGGCCGGAATCGAACTCGCCATTCTGGATTCGGCGGATATTGTCGATCGAGCCGGCGCTGGCCTGGGCGACCGCGATCAGGCCGGAGACGCCGCAGCTGCCGCCGGCACTGCCACACGGCGGCAGGCCCGGGGGCCCGGAGATGGCGCCGGCGATGATGCCACCGATCGGGAAATAGGTGCCGCCGGTGGTGCCGGTGCCGATGCGGAAGAACAGCGGGTCCTGCGCCCGCGCCGGCAGCACCTCGCCGAACCCCGCCGCGGCCATCCCGGCGGCGGGAAGCACCGTGGTCAGCAGGCGGCGGCGGGTGAGCGGCATGGCGGTTCCCTTCAGGCGGCGTCGCGCATGGTCGGCGGCGTCTCGTCCGGCGCGCGCGGATCGAGCTCGGCCGCCACCGCCGTGGTGGTCGGCGCCACCGAGACGAAGCTGCCCTGCTCCTCGTTCGGCTTCGCCGCGCGCCGGGTCATGCGGTAGACGGTGAACAGCGCCAGCAGCGCCGCGACCGACCCAGTCCAGACGAACAGCCCATCCGGGCCCAGCAGCTGCATCACCTGCGACGCCACGATCGGCCCGAAGATCGCGCCCGTGCCGTAGCACAGCAGCAGGCCGGCGGCGGCCGGCACCAGCTGCTCCGGCGTCATGAAGTCGTTGGCGTGGCTGAGGCTGAGCGGATAGATGGTGTAGGATAGCCCGCCGAAGGCCGCGAGCAGCACCAGCAGCAGTGTCATCGAGCTGCCGCCGAACAGCGCCAGAGCTGCGCTGATCAGGGCCAGAGAGATGGTGATGCCGAGGAACACCTGGCGCCGATCGAAGCGGTCGGACAGCCGGCCGACCGGGTATTGCAGCAGGAAGCCGGCGAAGATCGCCGTCATCATGAAGCTGGCGATCCAGTTCGGCGCGGGGTCGATGGTGCGGGCATAGACCGGCCCCATGCCGGAGAAGGCGGCGCTGATCAGCCCGACCGAGACGCAGCCGGCGACGCCGAGCGGCGAGATCGCGATCAGGGTGCGCAGGCCGAAGCGCTTGACCTTGATCACCGGCGGCGTCTCGACCGGGGTCAGCGCCAGCGGCACCAGCGACAGCGACACCAGCATCGCCACCACCGAGAACAGGGCGAAGCTGGCCGGATCCATCATCGTCAGCCAGGGCTGCGACAGGCCGAAGGCGGTGTAGTTCACCGCCATGTAGGAGGACATCACCCGGCCGCGCACGGCATTCACGGCGCGGGCGTTCAGCCAGCTTTCGATGATGGTGAACAGCACCGCCATGCTGATGCCGGTGACCAGGCGCAGCGCCGCCCAGACGATCGGGTCGACCCAGAGGGCGTGGAACAACGCCGCGGCGGAGGCGATCGCGGCGAAGGCGGCGAAGGTGCGGATATGGCCGACCAGCAGCACGATCCGCGGGCAGATCAGGGTGCCGAGGGCGAAGCCGCCGGCATAGAAGGCCAGCACGAAGCCGATGGTGCCGACATCGAAGCCGTCGAGATCCATCCGCACCGCGAGCAGCGTGCCAAACAGCCCGTTGCCCATGATCATGATCGCGGCGCTGAACAGCAGCGGCGCGACGGCCAGGAGGACCGAACCGAGCGAAGGTGTCGCAGAAGCGGGGGTGGTGGCAGCCATCACGTCCGTTCTAGGTCGGCCGAAAGGCCGGGGCCAGGGAAGATTCGTGACGATTTCAGGGCAAGCCGCCCGATGGTCCCGGCCCGCAGTTAAGGTGGGTCGGACAGCCGGGCGGACCAGCCCCTGGCCGCCGGATGATCGGCGGGACGGCGCCGGGTCAGCCGCCGCGCTTCGGCCGGTAGAAGACGTGGTCGCCGATCGCGGCGGTGCGGCGGAAGCGGTTGGTCCAGGCCGGCATGCCGCGGCCCAGCGCCCGCATCGCCGCCGGGGCGAAGAAGTACTGGGCGCCGTCGGTCGGGTCGTCGGCGAAATAGCCATCCAGCATCTGCCAGACCACCAGGCGCGCGGTGCGCTGCAGGATCTCGTCCTGGGCGCTGAGCGGCTGCGGGAACTTCGGCATGCCGCCGCCCCGCACCGCCTTGGCGAAGGCGCGGAAGCGCGGGCGCGACAGCGGCTCGAACTGGCCCGGATCGGCCAGCACCTCGCAGGGCGATTCGCCGAAATCATCGGCCACGGCGATGCGGTTCATCACCACCCAGACCACCGCCGCCATGCCGCGCGTGCCCTGGTTGCCGGCCTCGGTATAGGCGGTGAAGGCGAGGCAGCGCAGCGCGCGCTCCGCCTCGGTCGGCTCGGGCGGCAGGGGCACGCCGCCGATGCTCATCGGCGCCGACCCGTACTGCCGCAGCAGCGGCGAGGGCTGGTCGAGCGCGGTGCCGCCGGCGGAGACGAAGATGGTGCAGGCCAAGTCGCCCGGGCCACAGCCGGTCAGGCGACGGCCGGCGCCGTCGGCCTCGGCGTCGCGCAGCCAGGGGGCGCCCGCCGGCTGAAGCAGCGACACGGCGCGGGCCAGGGCGACGTCGAGCCGCTCGGTCTCCTCCGGCTCGGGCCGGTCGACCCGCAGCAGCGAGGAGCGCGACCGGGCCGAGACCGGCGCGGCGGCGGGCGCGGCGGGCTGCACCGTGGCCACGGCATCGGCCGCGACGACCGCCGACCCCGATCCGGACAGGGCGGCCAGGGCAGGCTGGGCCGGGACCGGATCGGCGGTCGCCGGCATCACCGCGGCCACCGGCGCGATCGAGGCCGGCGACGCGGCGGCGGTCTCGGCCAGCAATTCCGCCATCGGTCCCAGCGAGGCGACGACCACGGGCTTCACCTCGTTCGGGGCGACATCGATCAGGGCCGCGGTGCCGGGCTGGGCCGCCGGAGCGGCGACGGGCTCCACCGCCGCCGTGTCCGCCAGACCCTCGGCCGGGGCCAGGGGCGGCTCGGTGGTCGCCTGCAC
>NZ_JBFRCU010000051.1:0-52201 GCF_052113205.1 Inquilinus sp. YAF38
CCGTTCGGCGGCGGCCGCACCGGCGCGGCCTGGCGGGCGATGCTGCGCGATGCGCCGCAGCACCGCTCGCCCAATGCCGGCTGGCCCGAGGCGGCAATGGCCGGCGGCCTCGGCCTCGCCTTGGCCGGGCCGCGGCAGTATCACGGCGCGGTGGTGACCGACGCCTGGATGGGCGATGGCGGCCGGGCCGAGGCGACGCCGCGCGACATCCGCCGGGCTCTGGAGGTCACCAAAGGCGCCGGGGTGATCCTGATTCTTCTGACGGCGGCGACCGCCTTGATCCTGTAGCGCTAATTCTTACCGTCATCGCGAGGAGCGAAGCGACGCGGCGATCCAGAGATCGAGCCGCTGGATCGCCCTGCGAGGCTCGCGATGACGGATATAGTTTTGCGTCACCCGAGTGGTCAGGCGGACAGGCCGGCGATAGCAGCCAAGGCCGCCAGATCGAGATGCCGCTCCAGATGGTCGGCCAGCCCGTCCAGCGTGGCGTCGACCCTGGCGTCATAGGCCAAGCCGGCTTCGGCGCGCGGCCCGAAGCCGGCCAGGAAGGCGGCGCGGAAGCCATCGGCGGCGAACAGGCCGTGGACGTAGCAGCCCGCGACGCGGCCATCGGCAGAGACGGCACCGTCCGGCCGGCCGTCGAGGTCGAGCAGTGGCCGGGCCAAAGCCGGGCCCTCGGTGCGGCCGACATGCATCTCGTAGCCGCGGATCGCGGCACCGGTCGGAAGGTGGGTGCCGGCGACGGCGACCAGGCTCTTCTCCGGCGTCATCACGGTTTCGAGGTCGAGCAGGCCGAGCCCGTCGGCCGAGCCGGGCGGGCCGTCGATGCCGTCCGGGTCGTGCAGCCGGCGGCCCAGCATCTGGAAGCCGGCGCACAGGCCCAGCACCCGGCCGCCGCGCCGGACATGGGCGATCAAGTCGATGTCCCAGCCCTGGGCACGCAGGAAGGCGAGGTCGCCGATGGTCGATTTCGACCCCGGTAGCAGCACCAGATCGGCGTCGCCCGGCAGCGCCTCGCCGGGCGGCACCATCCGCACCGCCACATCCGGCTCCAGCCGCAGCGGATCGAGGTCGTCGAAATTGGCGATGCGCGACAGCACCGGCACGGCGATGGTGATGGCCCGGCCGCGCGGCGTCTCAATCTCGGCCAAGGCGTTGGCGTCTTCGGCCGGCAGAAGCGACGCCTGCGGCCAGTGCGGCACGATGCCGAGGCCGCGCCAGCCGGTACGGTCCTCGACGATGCGCATGCCGTCGGCGAACAGGGCGGCGTCGCCGCGGAAGCGGTTGATGATAAAGCCGCGGATCCGCGCCGCCTCTTCCGGCGCGATCACCGCATGGGTGCCGACCAGGCTGGCGATGACGCCGCCGCGATGGATGTCGGCGACCAGCACCACCGGCAAATCCGCCGCCTCGGCGAAGCCCATATTGGCGATGTCGCCGGCCCGCAGATTGACCTCGGCCGGGCTGCCGGCGCCCTCGACCAGCACCAGGTCGGCCCCGGCCGACAGGGACCGCCAGCTGTCCAGCACCGCGGCCAGCAGCTGCGGCTTATGGGCGGCGTAGTCGCGGGCCTTCAGCGTGGCGATGCGGCGGCCCTGGACGATGACCTGGGCGCCGGTCTCGCTCTCCGGCTTCAGCAGCACCGGGTTCATGTGGACGGTCGGGTCGACGCCGCAGGCGCGCGCCTGCAGCGCCTGGGCCCGGCCGATCTCGCCGCCATCCGCCGTGACCGCCGCGTTGTTCGACATGTTCTGCGGCTTGAACGGCCGCACCCGCAGGCCGCGCCGGGCGAACACCCGGCACAGCCCGGCGACGACCAGCGACTTGCCGACGTCGGAGCCGGTGCCCTGGATCATCAGGGCGGGCGGACGGCCCCCAGGGCCAGGGCCCATCAGAATTCGATCCCGGCCTGCGCCTTCACCCCGTCGCGGAACGGGTGCTTGATCTGCGTCATCTCGGTGACCAGGTCGGCGATCTCGATCAGCTCGTCCTTGGCGTTGCGGCCGGTGACGATGACATGGGTGTCCGCCGGCTTCTCGTCGCGCAGGAAGGCCACCACCTCGTCCACCGGCAGGTAGTCGTAGCGCAGCACGATGTTCAGCTCGTCCAGCAGCACGAGGCGGTAGGACGGGTCGCGGATCATCGCCTTGGCGGCCTCCCAGGCGGCGTGGGCGGCGGCGATGTCGCGCTCGCGGTCCTGCGTCTCCCAGGTGAAGCCCTCGCCCATCGCGGCGATGGTCACGAGGTCGGGGAACCGCTCCAGCACATGGCGCTCGCCGGTGTCCCAGCTGCCCTTGACGAACTGGACCACGCCGGTGCGGAAGCCGTGGCCGATCGAGCGCAACACCATGCCGAAGGCGGCGGTCGACTTGCCCTTGCCCTTGCCGGTGTGGACGATCAGCAGGCCCTTCTCGATGGTCTTGCCGGCCAGCATCCGGTCGCGCACCGCCTTCTTCTTCGCCATCTTCTCGGCGTGGCGGGCGTTGATCTCGTCCTCGGTCATGCCGTCGGTGTTCATCGGCCGGGCTCCTTCGTCAGCGTATTGAGCTCATGGTAGACGGCATTGGCGCGCGGCTGCCACAGGCCTCGGTCCAGCGCCTCCTGCAGCCGCTCCGCGATCTCGCGCGCCGCCGCCGGATTGGCCTGCTCCAGGAAGGCGCGGACCTCGGGGTCGCCGAGCATGGCGTCATAGACCAGGTCGAACTGGTGGTCGGCCACGGCGTCGGTGGTGGCGGCGAAGGCGAACAGATAGTCGACCGTCGCCGCCATCTCGAAGGCGCCCTTGTAGCCGTGGCGCATCACGCCGCGGATCCATTTCGGGTTGACCACCCGGGCGCGGACCACGCGGGCGATCTCCTCGCGCAGGGTCCGGATCACCGGTCGCTCGGGGCGCGAATGGTCGTTGTGCCAGACCGCCGGCCGGGCGCCGGACAGGTGATGGATCGCCGCCGCCAGCCCGCCCTCGAACTGGTAGTAGTCGTCGGAATCAAGCAAATCGTGCTCGCGGTTGTCCTGGTTGTGGACCACCGCCTCGACCCGCTCCAGCCGCCGGGCGAACAGGTCGTGCGCTGCCGCGCCCTCGGCACCGTCGCCATAGGCCCAGCCGCCCCATTCCAGATAGGCGCGGCCGAGATCGGCCTCGTCGCGCCACAGCTTCTCGTCGATCAGCGCCTGCAGCCCGGCGCCATAGGCCCCCGGCTTGGAGCCGAAGACCCGGAAGCCGGCGCGGCGGCGGGCCTCGGCCTCGGCCATCCCGCCTTCGACCAGCGCCGCGGTCTCGGCCCGCACCCGGGCGGCGAGCGGGTTCGCCTCCTCCGGCTCGTCCAGCGCGGCGACGGCACGGACGGCGCTGTCGAACAGGTCGATCTGGCTGGGAAAGGCGTCGCGGAAGAAGCCGGAGACGCGCAGGGTCACGTCGACCCGCGGCCGGCCCAGCACGCCCTCGGGCATCACCTCGAAGCCGGTGACGCGGCGGGATGCGGGGTCCCAGCGCGGCTGCACGCCGAGCAGCGCCAGCGCCTGGGCGATGTCGTCGCCGCCGGTGCGCATGTTGCTGGTGCCCCAGGCGCTCAGCGCCATGGTGCGCGGCCAGTCGCCATGCTCCTGCCGGTGCCGCTCGACCAAGAGGGAGGCGGATTTCCAGCCGAGATGCCACGCGGCCGGGGTCGGCACCGTGCGGCTGTCGACCGAGTAGAAGTTGCGGCCGGTCGGCAGCACGTCAAGACGGCCACGGGTCGGGGCGCCGGAGGAGCCGGGCTGGACAAACCGCCCGGCCAGGCCGCGCAGCAGCCCGTCGATCTCGGCCACGCCGGAGCGGTCGACGGCCGGGGCGACCGCAGCCGTGATTTCGGCGAGGACCGCGGCGGTGGCGGCCCACGCCGGTTCAGGCATCCGAGTGCCGGCGACCAAGTCCCGCGCGATCCCTTCCAGCCGCTCGACCGTGTCGCCATGGGTGCGCCAGCCCGCCTCCGACCCCAGCACCGCTGGGCGCGGCCCGGCCCAGACGTCGCCGAAGCGGCAGTCGAGCGGGTCGAAGCCGAGGCCGAGATCATTCGCCAAAGCGCGGATCAGCGAGGCGTCGCCGCCCTGCCCCGCCCCGCGCGGCACCCGTGTCAGTGCCACCAGCAGGTCGGTGCGCTGGTCGCCCTCCGGCGAGCGGCCGAAGATGTGCAGCCCGTCGCGGATCTGCATCTCCTTCAGCTCGCAGAGATGGTTGTCGATCTGCGCCAAAGCGGAGTCGGAATCGGCATCCGCCGCCACGCCGCAATCGCGGTCCAGGCCCGAGCTGCGGGCCAGGTCGAGGATGCGGTCGCGCAGATGGGCCAGCCTGCGCGGGTCCATGCCGGCGGCCTCGTAGTATTCGTCGACCAGCGCCTCGAGGTCCTTCAGCGGGCCGTAGCTCTCGGCCCGGGTCAGCGGCGGCGTCAGATGGTCGATGATGACCGCGGCGGCACGGCGCTTGGCCTGGGTGCCCTCGCCCGGGTCGTTGACGATGAAGGGGTAGAGATGCGGCACGGGGCCGAAGGCGGCCTCCGGGAAGCAGTCCTGCGACAGCGCCAGCGCCTTGCCCGGCAGCCATTCCAGGTTGCCGTGCTTGCCCATATGGACGATGGCCTGGGCGCCAAAGCCGCCGCGCAGCCAGGCGTAGAAGGCGAGATAGCCGTGCGGCGGCACCAGATCCGGGTCGTGATAGGTCGCCTGCGGGTCGATGTTGTAGCCGCGCGCCGGCTGCACGCCGATGACGACATGGCCGAAGCGGTGCACGGCCAGGCGGAAGGCATCGCCCTCGACGAAGGGATCGACCTCGGGCTCGCCCCAGCGAGTCGTCACGGCAGCCCGCACCGCCTCGGGCAGGGTGTCGAAGAAGGCACGGTAGTCGGTCAGGGGATAGGCCTCGCCGCCGGAGCGATCGGCCCGGTTCTCCAGCGCGTTGGTCGGCCCGGCGGTTACCCGCGCCATCAGCGCTGCCGCATCCTCCGGCACATCCTCCACGGCATAGCCGGCGGCAGCCAGGGCGCGCAGCACCTCGACCGTCCCGGCCGGGGTGTCGAGGCCGACGCCGTTGCCGAGCCTGCCGTCGCGGTTCGGGTAGTTGGCCAGGACCAGCGCGACCTTGCGCTCGGCCGCCGGCGTGCGGCGCAGCCCGGCCCAGGCGGCGGCGAGATCCGCCACGAAATCGATCCGGTCCGACACCGGGCGGTAGGACACCACGGTGCATTCGGTCAGAGGATCCCAGCGCGCCTCCGACTTGAAGGAGACTGCGCGGGTCAGCACCCGTCCATCGATCTCGGTCAGAGCGACGTTCATCGCCAGATCCTGGGCCGACAGGCCGCGGGTGCCGTCGCGCCACGCCGCCTCGGCGCCGCCGGCGAACACCACCTGCAGCACCGCGCAGTCCGCCGCGTCGAACGGCGTCGGCTGGGCCGGACCGCCGGGGCTGGACACGGCGAAGCTGGTGGCATTCAGGATCACCGCCGGCGGATGGCGGGTGAAGGCGTCGGTGATCAGCTCGGCCGAGACCGCGTCCTTGAGGCTGGAGACGAAGACCGGCAGCGGGTTCAGCCCACGGGCCCTGAGTGCTGCGACCAGCGCGTCGACCGGCGCCAGGTTTCCCGCTTGCACCAGCGCCCGATAGAAGACGAGGCCGATGACGGGGGCGGTGGTGGCGTCCCGCTCCCCTTCCCTGACGCTTTCCTTATGAGTCCCCCCTCCCCTTGCGGGAGGGGGTAGGGGGAGGGGGTTGTCGAGCGAAGGGCTCGGTATCGCCGGTCGGCCTTTGGACTGTGGCTCCTGCGGCGCGAACCCCCTCCCCCTATCCCCCTCCCGCGGGGGGAGGGGGGACTCGGTTTGTTCCCTCCACCGCTGCTCGATCTCGCCAAACGACGGATGCCGCAGGTCCGGCCAGTACAGCCCCGCCCGCAGCAGCGGCCGGGGCTCGGCCCAGGGCAGGTCGTGGCCGGCCAGGGTGGCGGCATAGGCCAGGAAGCTGCGGGCGTTCTCGATGCCGCCTTCGACCAGATAGCGCCACAGCCGCCCCCTGGCCTCTTTCGGCAGGGTCGAGAGGTCGTCGAGATCGGCATCCGGCTTGTCGTCGCCCGGCAGCACGGCCAGGGCGATGCCCTCGCGCCGGCAGGCGGCATGCACCTGCTCGATGCCGTAGCGCCAGTACCCTGCTCCGCCGAGCAGCCGCACCACCACCAGCTTCGCCCGGCTGACCACGTCGTCGACATAGGTGTCGACCGACAGGTTGTGGCCGAGCTGCAGCAGGTTCGCCAGCCGCAGCCGGGGGAAATCCTCGCCGAATCCGGACCGCGCGGCCGACAGGCAGGCGAGCTCAGTGTCCGCCGCGGTCAGCACGACGATGTCGCCCGGGCTCTGGCCCAGATCGACCGCCTCCGACCCGTCGGCGATGCTGCCCGGCCTGGTGGCGAGGAGATGCATCAGGCCGCCAAGGCCGCGGTGATGGCGGCACGGTCGAGGCCGCGTTCGCCGATCACCACCAGGGTGGTGCCGCGGGCCTCGTCGGCGCGCCAAGCGCGGTCGTAATAATGCTGGATGCGGCCGCCGACCGCCTGCACCACCAGGCGCATCGGCTTGCCCTCGACCGCGGCGAAGCCCTTCAGCCGCAGGATGTCGTGCGCCTCGATCACCGGCTTCAGCTTGCGCGCCAGGGCGTCCGCGTCGGCCACTGTGCCGAGGTCGACATGGAAGCTCTCGAAATCATCGTGGTCGTGCTCGTCCTCCGCATCGTGGTGGGAGGGGCGCGCCGCCAGGTCGTCCTCGGCCGCGGCGCCGAGGCCCAGCAGCACCGCGGCGTCGATGGCGCCGTGCCGGGCCTTGACCACCTTCACCCCCGGCCGCAGCTGCGCGGCCAAGTCGGACGACACCGTCGCCAGCCCGGACTCGTCCAGCAGGTCGGTCTTGTTCAGGATCACCATGTCGGCGCAGGCCAGCTGGTCCTCGAACAGCTCCTCCAGCGGGCTGTCATGGTCCAGCGCCTCATCGGCGGCGCGCTGGGCCGCCAATGCTTCCTCGTCCGGTGCGAAGCGGCCTTCCGACATGGCGGCGCCGTCGATCACGGTGATGACGCCGTCGACCGTCACCCGGGTGCGGATCTCCGGCCAGCCGAAGGCCTTCACCAGCGGCTTGGGCAGGGCCAGGCCGCTGGTCTCGATCACGATGTGCTCCGGCGGGTCGGCGCGGTTCAGCAGCTTCTCGATGGTCGGGATGAAGTCGTCGGCAACGGTGCAGCAGATGCAGCCATTGGCCAGCTCCACCACATCCTCCTCGCGGCAGGTGGCGTCGCCGCAGCTGCGCAGCAGGTCGCCATCCACGCCGACATCGCCGAACTCGTTGATGATCAGCGCCAGCCGGCGGCCATTCGCGGTCTGCAGCAGGTGGCGGATCAGCGTGGTCTTGCCGGCGCCGAGGAAGCCGGTGATGACGGTCGCGGGGATCTTGGCGGGCATTCGGGGTCCTCAGGCGGATTTCAGGGTCAGGGGAAGGCCGGCGGCGACGAAGACGACGGCGGGCACGGCGGCCGCCACGGCCTGATGCAGGCGCCCGGCATGGTCGCGGAAGGCGCGGGCCAAGGCGTTGTCGGGGACGATGCCGAGCCCGACCTCGTTCGACACCAGCACCACCGGGCCGGGCGGCACCGCGAGCCAGCGCACCAGCCGGTCGGTCTCGGCGGCGATGTCGCGGTCGGCATGCATGAGATTGGAGAGCCAGAGCGTCAAGCAGTCGACCAGCACGGCGCGGCCGGGGCCGGCCACCTGGCCGAGCGTCTCGACCAGGTCGAGCGGCGCCTCGACGGTGCGCCAGCGCGAGCCGCGCTGGGCCTGGTGGCGGGAGATCCGCTCCACCATCTCGGCGTCCCAGGCTTCGGCTGTGGCTAGATAGATACAGTCGCCGGGCTGGCTCTCGACCAACGCCTCGGCATGGCGGCTCTTGCCCGACCGGGCGCCGCCCAGCACCAGCGTCGCCGCCGGCAGCTCAGACATGGATCGGTCGATGCAACACGCCCTCGCCCCTCGCTCGGCCGGACAGGGCTTGGACGCCGGAGACGGCACCGGAGGCGCCGCGCATCCCGCGCCACCGGTTCACCCCGCCCGGCGGTTCGCACGCATCGCCTCGCCGGCAGGTCTCCTGGCTCGCGGGTCATCGCCTGCCTCCGCCTTCCCGGCCATCGGCCAGTGGCTGTCGGAGGTGGGCTCGCCGCCTACAGTTGCGGGGGCAGCCGCGGATCAGGCCTGAAAGACAGACCGTCCCGCGTTCCCTTTTCACCCCTCTGGCGTCCGCCTTCGGGGAACCGGTTGCGCGATGGCGGCACAGTAGGCGGCGCGGGACGCAGGGTCAATCGATGCCGATTGGATGTGGCGGGGGCTCAGGCCGCGGCGAGGCGCTTGCTGACCGCTTCGAGCACCAGGTGATGGGCCCGTTCGACGATGTCCTCCATCGACCGGGTCTTGGCGAACATGGAGGCGGCGCGCGCCCGGATCTCATCGCGCGTCGGCAGGGCCGGGAGATGCGCCTTGGCCAGCAGGTCCGCAGTCTTGTGCTGTGCGGTCGCCAGGGCGTCGCGGAGGTCGGCCAGGGTCGGGGCGTGTGCATGGGCCCGCGCCTCGTGCAGCGCCGCGGCGATGCGCTCGATCGGGAAGGTCGCCGCCAGCTCGGCCGCTGCGCGCTCGATGATCTTGGTGCCGAGCCGCTGCTCGTTGCGCAGTACGGCCTCGGGCGGGGTCTTGAGGTTCCAGACCACGCCGCACCAGGACAAGGCCTTCAGGATGTAGAAGGTCGGGTCGACCTCCCACCACCGGAAGCCCTGGCGCACGCTGCTCTGATAGGCGTGATGGTTGTTGTGCCAGCCCTCGCCCAT
This sequence comes from Inquilinus sp. YAF38, assembly GCF_052113205.1. Lineage (NCBI taxonomy): Bacteria > Pseudomonadati > Pseudomonadota > Alphaproteobacteria > Rhodospirillales > Rhodospirillaceae > Inquilinus > Inquilinus sp. YAF38. The sequence continues at coordinate 8,879 of NZ_JBFRCU010000051.1, forward strand.
GGTCGCCAAAGCGAGCAGCCAGTTGTTGCGGGAATCGTCGCCGGTGACATAGCGCTTCCGGCCATGCACATGGGCCAGCGAGTTGATGCAGAAGGTGCCGTGATAGACCAGCACCGTGCTCCAGACGAACCCGACCACCAGCCCGGGCCAGCCGCCGATCAGGAAGGTGATCGCGGCCAGGATGACGGCCGGGGTCAGCTCGTATTTGTGCAGCAGCATCAGCTCGGGGTAGCGCGCGAAATCGGCGATCTTGCTGAGATCCGTGGTGCGGTGGCGGGTCGAGAAGATCCAGCCGAGATGGGCATAGACGAACCCGCGATGCCGCGGCGAATGCACGTCCTGTTCGGTGTCGGAATGCAGGTGGTGGTGCCGGTGCTTGGCCGCCCACCACAGCGTGCTCTTCTGCGCCGTGCTCTGCGACAGGAAGGCCAGGATGAACTGGAACACCCGGCTGGTGGAATAGGCGCGATGGGCGAAATAGCGGTGGTAGCCGGCCCCGATCGCGAAGATGCGCAGGAAGTACAGCACCGCGCAGATCGCCACGGCCTGCCAGGTGACGCCGGTCCAGATCGCCGCGAAGCTGGCGAGATGGAGCAGGACGAACGGCACCGCCTCCGGATACAGGATGTCCTCGTGGTCGTGCGAGGCGTCGTCCGGATCGGTCCGCGGGATGCTCATGGGCTCCGTCATCTACTGGTGCATCGACCTCGACGAAGGGGCGCCGGGCGTCCCCTAGATAGGGATCGGTGCGCCGCCGTCAAGCGGAAGCAGCGCCGCGCACCGTCCGCAGGCGCTGGGCATAGACGTTGATCACCAGGGCCGCCAGCAGGATCAGTCCGCGGATCAGGATCTTCAGGAAGCTGTCGATGTCGACATGGTCCAGGCCGTTGTTCAGCACGCCCAGGATCAGCACGCCGATGATGGTGTTGCCGATGCCGCCGCGGCCGCCGAACAGGCTGGTGCCGCCGACCACCACCGCGGCGATGGCGTCGAGCAGGAAGGTGTCGAACTCGTTCTGCTGGGCGCTGCCGAAATAGGCCACGCCGAGCATGCCGGCGAGGCCGGAGCAGACCGCCGAGATCACCATCACCGCGCCGATGACGACCCGGACATTGACGCCGGAGAACTCGGCCGCCTCGCGGTTGCCGCCGACCATGTAGACGTAGCGGCCGAAGCGCGTATAGGTCAGCACCAGATGGGCGACCAGCAGCGTGATTCCCGCCACGATCACGATCCACGGGATGCCGCCGATCGAGCCCGACCCGAGCATGACCAGGAACGGCGGCACGGCATAGGCGATCTGGCCGCGCACCAGCATGGCGCAGATGCCCGCGCCGATCTGCATCATCGCCAGCGTCATGATGAAGGACGGGATGCCGATCCGGGTCACGCCGAAGGCGTTGATCAGGCCCAGCGCCGCGCAGCTGGCCAGCGCGATGACGATCGCGGCCCAGCCCGGCAGCGGCACATTGGCGATGTTCACATAGGATTCCTGCAGCGTGAAGAAGGCGACCACGATGCCGGCGGCGTTGGCGATGGCGGCGACCGACAGGTCGATCTCGGCGCACAGGATGACGAAGGTCAGGCCGACGGCGATGATCGCGGTGACCGACACCTGGTTCAGGATGTTGCTGAAATTGTCGACCGTCAGGAAGGATGGGCTGGCGACGCCGAAGAACACCAGCAGGGCGATCAGCGTGATGAAGGGCGCGATGTTGCGCAGCTGGCTGCCCAGCATGGCGCCGAGCCGGCTTCCGGCGCTGCGGGTCGGTGTGGTCTGCGCATCCATCAGGATTCCGCCCCTATCGTGCCAACGATCTGAAAGATGAATTCGTCATGGCGAGCCCCGCAGGGGCGTGGCCATCCAGCGGCACCGCCCTCTGGATGGCCACGTCGCTTCGCTCCTCGCCATGACGGGGAAGGGCTGGAGAGTCGATCTCACAGCCCGTTGATCTCACATACAGAGAGATGGTCCGCATTTCTGTCACGCCGCCTCGAGCAGGCGGTCCTTGCTGACCGTGCCGTCCGCGAATTCTCGGGCGATCTGGCCTTTGCGCATCACCAGGATGCGGTCGGCCAGCGCCAGCACCGTCTCGGGCTCGGCCGAGACCACCACGACGCCGATCCCCTGGTCGCGCAGGCCGCGGACGATGCCGACCACATCCTCCTTGGCGCCGACATCCATGCCGCGGGTCGGCTCGCTGAGGATCAGCACGCGCGGCGGGTAGGTCAGCCACTTGGCTAGCGCCACCTTCTGCTGGTTGCCGCCCGACAGGGCGCCGAGCTCGGCATCGACATGCGGGGTGCGGATGCGCAGCGAATCGACATGCTTGCGGGCGATGACACGCTCGGATTCCGGCTTCAACAGCCAGCGCGAGATCCGGCCGAGGATGCTGATCGAGACGTTCTTGTAGATCGGCTCATGGTGGAACAGCATCGCCCGCCGGCTTTCCGGCACGAAGGCGATGCCGGCCCGCCGGGCCTTGGCGGTGGTGGACAGCCGCACCGGCTGCCCCGCGACGGAGATCCGGCCGCTGTCGGACGGCAGCTTGCCGAACATGGTGCGCGCCAGCTCGAGCTGGCCGCAGCCCATGAAACCGTAGATGCCCAGCACCTCGCCGGCCCGTACCTCGAGCGAGATGTCGCGGTAGCGGCCGGCCAGCGACAGCCGGTCGACCGACAGCACCACCGGATGGCCGGGCTTCGGATCGAGCCGGAACTCGCCGGTGTAGCTTTCCTCCAGCTCGTCATGGCCGGTGCCGATCATGCGGTCGATCAGCATCATCTTGTCGGTCCCGGCCGCCGCGGCGGTCATGACGCGCTGGCCGTTGCGGAACACCGTCACCGAATCGGAGATTTTCAGGATGTCGTCGAGGAAATGGGAGATGAAGACAAAGCTGCGCCCCTCGTCGCGCAGCCGCCGCAGCACGCCAAACAGCCGCTCGATCTCCGGCGGCGACAGTGCGGAGGTCGGCTCGTCCAGGATGATGATGCGGGCGCCGGAGAACAGCACCCGGGCGATCTCGATCAGCTGCTGCAGCCCGATCGGCAGCGCGCCGGCCGCTGTGCGCGGGTCGAGATCGATGCCGAGCCGGCGCAGCTGCTCCCCCGCCGCGCGGCGCATGCCGGCCCAGTCGACCAGGCCGAGCTTGGTCAGCGGCTGCGAGCCGAGGAACACGTTCTCGGCCACGCTGAGGTCCGGCACGATGCTCAGCTCCTGATGCACCATGCCGACACCGGCCGCCAGCGCGTCGCGGGCCGAGCGGAAGCGGACCTCCCGCCCGTCGATCTGCATCCGGCCTTCATACCCGGAATGCACGCCGGCGATGATCTTCATCAGGGTCGACTTGCCGGCGCCGTTCTCGCCGACCAGGCCATGGATCTCGCCGGCCTTGAGCGCGAAGTCGACATCCCGAAGGGCCCGGACGCCACCGAACGCCTTCGAGATGCCGCTGAGCTCGAGCACAGGGGTCTGGGTCATCGTCCGGGTCTGTCCACTGCTGTCCGGCCGAGGGTTCGCCCCAAGCCCCCATTGTCATTGCCGGGCTTGACCCGGCAATCCAGAGGGTCTCGACATCCTCTGGATGCCCGGGTCAAGCCCGGGCATGACAGTCTAAAGTTGCGACGTTGGATCCAGAGTCGACCGGCTGTTTGCATGTCTCGCTCGACCGGACCCCGCGATCAGATCAGGAAGTGATCCTGCATCCACTGCATCCCGGCCGCGTTCGCCTTGGTCACGACCGGACCGTCGGTGACCACGGATTTCGGAATGCCCTCCCCGCTCTTCTCGCCGGCCGTGACCGCCGCGACCCCGGCGATCACCGCACCGCCATGGATCCGGCAGGACGGGTTGCGCACGGTGGCGAACATGCGGCCTTCCGCCACCGCCGAGATCGCCGGCGGCATGGCATCGACGCCGCCGATCAGGATGTCGGTCCGGTTGTGGGCCTTCATCACGTTGTAGGCGGCCAGCGCCATGTCGTCATTGTGGAAGAACGCGGCGCTGATCTTCGGATACTTGGTCAGGTGGGTTTCCCACAGCCGCGCCGTCTTCGACACGTCCCAGTCGGCGGGGTCGGTGTTGAGCACCTCGATCTTCGGATACTGCTTGACCACCGAGTCGAAGCCGCGCGCCCGGCCCTGCGCCCCGGTGTGGCCGAGGGCGCCCTGGGTCATGATGATGGTGCCCTCGCCCTTGATCGCCGAGCACAGGGCCTGGGTCACCGAAGCGCCCATGAACTCGTTGTCCGGGGCTAGGAAGGAGTGGACGTTGAGCTGATCCAGCGGCGCGATCAGCGTGTCCATGTCGATCACCGGGATGCCGGCATCGATCATCTTCTGCACCGGCTGAGTCAGGGTGCCGATGCCGAAGGCCTGGATCGCCACGAAATCCCATTTCTGGGACGCCATGTTGTCGATCGCGCTGCGCTGCTTCGGCGCCGCCAGCTCGCCGTCGAACCAGGTGATCTCGACATTGAACAGCTTGCCCCAGAATTCCGCCGCCTGCTTGCCCTGGGCGCACCAAGTGGCCTGCAGCCCGGCGTTGGAGAAGGCCGCCTTCAGCGGCTTTTCGGACCGGCCGGCAGCTTCCGCCGCCTGGGCCGCCATCTTGAAATCCAGCCCGCCGAGCGCGGCTGCCGCGCCGGCCGTGGCCGCAGCGGCCATAATGAAATCGCGCCGGCTGCGATGCTCGCGGTCGCCCATGAACGTCCTCCCAAATCGTGCTRTCGAAACACAGTCACCCGGGGCTTCTTCCGAGCCCCGGCGAAACTCTGGCAGTGGTCGGGAGGCGACGCAACGGCTATTTGTCAGACAGATTGATCCGCACCTTGTTCTGCCCGACGCGGGCCGCCAGGACGGAGAAAGCGGGCGCCGGTTCCTCCGCCGCGGCCCGGTTGGCCAGGCGGAGATAGCGCAGCGGGAAGCAGATCGCCTCGACGTTGGCGGCGCTGACCCCGGCCGGGCGCCGGGCATCGGCGACAAGACCCGATTCCGCCTTCGCCAGCGCCTGGTCGATCTCGTCGACGCTGAGCAGGCCCTTGTCCCGCAGCGCCGTCATCAACGCCGTCATCGCGGCGTAGACACCTTCGAGCTGGAGATTGGCGGTGTTCATCTGGCACTCCCGGGCTGGACGGCACTGTTTTCGACTATAGCGCCAAATAGCGCTCCCGGGTTCCCTCGGCTGCGGCCAACTCGGCGCTGCTGCCGGTCCACACCACCCGCCCCTTCTCGATCACGGCGTGGCGCTGGGCCAGGCGCAGCAGAGCGTCGAGGGTCTTGTCGACGATCAGGATCGACTGGCCCTCGCCCTTCAGCCGGTCGAGGCAGCTCCAGATCTCGGCCCGGATCAGCGGCGCCAGCCCCTCGGTCGCCTCGTCCAGCACCAGCAGCTTCGGGTTGGTCATCAGCGCCCGGCCGATCGCCAGCATCTGCTGCTCGCCGCCGGACAGCTGTCGGCCGCGGTGCCGCCGCCGCTCCACCAGCCGCGGAAAGACGGCGTAGACCCGGTCCAGCGTCCAGGGCGCGGCACGGTGGAAACGGTCGGCGGCGGTGGCGACCAGGTTCTCCTCGACCGTCAGGGTCGGGAAGATCTGGCGGCCCTCCGGCACCAGCCCGATGCCGGCCTGGGCGATGCGGTAGGGCGGCAGGCCGGTGATGTCGGATCCCTCGAAGCGGATGCGGCCGGCACCAGGGCGCAGCAGGCCCAGCAGGCTGCGGATGGTGGTGGTCTTGCCCATGCCGTTGCGGCCGAGCAGGGTCGCGATCTCCCCCGCCGCCACGGTCAGGGAGATGCCGAACAGCACCTGGGCGCCGCCATAGCCGGCCTCCAGCCCCTCGATCTCCAAGAGCGCGCTCACGCCGTCTCCTCGCCGAGATAGGCGGCGCGGACCTCCGGGCTGGCGCGGATCTCGGCCGGCGTGCCGGTGGCGATGACGCGGCCGTAGACCAGCACCGAGATGCGGTCGGCCAGGGCGAAGACCGCACTCATGTCGTGCTCGACCAGGATCATCGGCAGCGTGCCGGCCAGGCCGCGCAGCAGTTCGACCAGCCGCGCCGTCTCCTCGCGCCCCGTGCCGGCCATCGGCTCGTCCAGCACCAGCAGCTTCGGCTCCAGCGCCAGGGCCATGGCGAGCTCGAGCTGGCGCTTCTCGCCATGGCTCAGCGCCGCCGCCGGCACATCGCCACGGGTGCCAAGCCCGGTGCGCTGCAGCAGCGCCCGGGCCGCCGCGTCGATCTCGCGGTCGCGGCCGACCGGGCGGACGAAGCGGAAGCTGGAGCCGCGCCGGCGCTGCACCGCGGTCGCCACGTTCTGCAGCGTGGTGAAGCTGGGCAGCAGGCGGGCGATCTGGAAGGTCCTGGCCAGGCCGCGCTGGGCCCGGCGATGCGTCGGCAGGCGGGTGATGTCCTCGCCGAAGAAGCGGATGGTGCCGGCATCGGGCACCAGCCGGCCGCAGATCTGCTGGATCAGCGTGGTCTTGCCGGCGCCGTTCGGGCCGATCAGAGCATGGATCTCGCCGGGCCGGACGTCGAAGCCGACGCCGTCGGTGACGGTCAGGGCGCCGAAGCGCTTGCACAGGCCCTCGACTTGCAGGACCGGATCAGTCATGCCAGACCTTCCCGAGCAGGCCGCCCAGCCCGCCGCGCAGGAACAGCACCACCAGGATCAGCAGCGGCCCGAAGATCAGCCGCCAATGCTCGGTGACGTCGGACAGCAGCTCCTCGGCCAGCAGGAAGGCGGCGGCGCCGACGATGGCGCCGTGCAGGCTGCCGATGCCGCCCAGCACCACCATCACAATCAGCTCGCCCGAACGCTGCCAGGACATGTAGGCCGGGCTGACGAACTCGGCCTGGACCGCCAGCAGCGCCCCGGCCAGGCCGGCGATCGCCCCGGCGATCACCGTGGCGGCCAGGCGGTAGGCGAAGGGGTCGTAGCCGAGGGCGCGCATCCGCTCCTCATCCTCGCGGCAGCCGCGCAGCACCCGGCCGAAGCGCGACCGGGTGACGGCACGGCACAGCGCCCAGGCGGCGACCAGCAGGAGCAGGACGATGTAGTAAAAGGCTGACCGGTCGTTCAGCCAATTGAAGCCGGCCAGCAGCGGCCGCGACCACAGCGTCAGCCCGTCGTCGCCGCCATAGGCGGACAGGCTGGTCATGGTGAAATACGCCATCTGGCCGAAGGCCAGAGTGATCATGATGTAGTGCACGCCGCGGGTCTTCAGCGACACCGCGCCGGTCAGGGCCGCGAAGACCGCCGCCGCCAGCATCGCCGCCGGCAGCAGCAGCAGCCCCTCCTCGAGCCCCGCATCCATCAGGATGCCGACGGCATAGGCGCCGAGGCCGATGAAGGCGGCATGGCCGAAGGAGACCAGCCCGCCATAGCCGAGGATCAGGTCCAGGCTGACCGCGGCGATGGCGAAGATCATGATCCGGCCCGCCACGGTCAGCGGATAGGTGCCGCCGAGCAGCGGCGCCACCACCGGCACCAACGCCAGCACGGCGAAGATCAACAGTGCCGGCCAGACCGAGCGCAGCACCGATCGGGATGCGCCGATATCCGCTGTGGTCATCGCGTCACTGGCCATGGGCGGGGAACAGCCCCGCCGGGCGCCAGAACAGGATCACGGCCATCAAGAGGTAGATCAGCATCGAGGCCAGCGCTGGCCCGACCTGGTTGGCCGAGGCCGGCGCCAGCACCAGCCGGAACAGGTCGGTGGCGAAGGACCGGCCCAGCGTGTCGACCAGCCCGACCAGCAGCGACGCCATGAAGGCGCCCTTGATCGAGCCGATGCCGCCGATGACGATGACGACGAAGGCCAGGATCAGGAAGTTGTCGCCCATGCTCGGCTCGACCGCGAAGATCGGCCCGGCCAGGGCGCCGGCGAAGCCCGCCAGCATGGTGCCGACGCCGAACACGATCATGAACAGCCGGCGGATGTTCACTCCCAGCGCCGAGACCATGTCGGCATTGCTGGCCCCGGCCCGGACGCGCATGCCGACGCGGGTGCGCGCGATCAGGATCCAGAGCAACAAGGCGACGCCGAGCCCGGCCGCCAGCACGGCGAGGCGATAGACCGGGTACAGCAGCCCCGGCATCAGCGCGATCGACCCCGACAGCGCCTCCGGCATCGGCATGCTCAGCGGCGACGAGCCCCACAGCGCCCGCACCGCCTCGTTGAAGAACAGGATCAGCCCGAAGGTGGCCAGCACCTGGTCGAGATGGCTGCGGCCATAGAGGTGCCGGAACACCAGCACCTCCAGCATCAGGCCCAGCAGCAATGCGGCCGCCAGGGCCAGCAGCAGGGCCAACAGGAAGTGGCCTGTCAGCCCATAGAAAGCGACGGCGAAATAGGCGCCCAGCATGTACTGCACGCCATGCGCCAGGTTGATGAAGTCCATCACCCCGAACACCAGCGTCAGCCCTGCCGCGATCAGGAACAACAGCACGCCGAGCTGCAGCCCGTTCAGGGCCTGGACGACCAGGAGGGTGGTGCTCATGGGGCTGCCCCCCTCCCCCCATTCCCTATTCCGTCATCCCCGCGAAACCGGGGATCTCGTCCCAGACCGGTCGGAAAGAGATTCCCGCTTTCGCGGGAATGACGATGTGGAGAATCGGGAAAGCTCTGGAAAATCCTGACGAGCGGTAATGGAAAGCGTCCGTCCACAGGCATCCGCCCTTCCGCTCAATCCATCTTGCACTGGTCGGCGTAGGCGTCGCCGTAGTGCGGGAAGACGGTCTCGACCCGGCTGGTGACGAACTTGCCGTCGTCGMGCTTCACCACCTCGGTCAAATAGAAGTCCTGGATCGGGAAGTTGTTCTTGTTCCAGGCGAAATCGCCGCGGACGCTGGTCCATTTCGCGTCGCGGATGGCGGTCTTCAGCGTCTCCGCGTCGGTCTTGCCGCCGGCCTGGCGGATGGCGGCGTCGATCAGCTTGGCGGCGTCATAGCCGTTGGCGGCGTAGAGCGCCGGGGCGTAGCCGTATTCTTTCTCGAAGGCGGCGACGAAAGCCTTGTTGGCGGGGTTGTCGAGGTTCGGCGCCCATTGCGCCCCGGCGAACAGGCCGAGCGCCGCGTCCTTGGTGGCCGGCAGCGTGGTCTCGTCGACGGTGAAGGCGGACAGGAACGGGATCCGGTCGGCCAGGCCGGCCTGGCGGTACTGCCGCACCAAATTGACGCCGGAGCCGCCGGGCATGAACACGTACACCGCCTGCGGCTCGGCCGCCGCGATCTTCGCCAACWCGGCCGAGAAATCCTGCTGGTTGACCTGGGTGTAGATCTCCTCGACCACCTCGCCCTTGTAGTGGCGCTTGAAGCCGGCCAGCGCGTCCTTGCCGGCCTGGTAGTTCGGGGCGATCAGCGCGACCTTGGCCCACCCTTTGTCCTGGGCGTATTTGCCCATGACCTCGTGGTTCTGGTCGTTCTGGTAGGAGACCGAGAAGAAGTACGGGCTGCAGCCCTTGCCGGCCAGCGGCGACGGCCCGGCATTGGCGCTGATCAGGATCTTCTCGGCGTCGGTCACCGGCTTGGCAACCGCCATCATGACGTTGGAGAAGACGACGCCGACGACGATGTCGACCTGGTCGCTTTCCAGCAGCTTGCGCACCTTGTTGACGGCGATGTCGGGCTTCAGCTCGTCATCCTCGACCACCACCTCGGTCGGCAGCCCGCCGAGCGTGCCGCCCAGCTCCTTGACCCCGAGCTGGAAGCCGTCGCGCATGTGCTGCCCCAGCGCCGCCGGCGGGCCGGAGAGCGTGGCCATGAAGCCGATCTTGAGCTTGCCCTCCTCGGCCTGCGCACCGAGCGGCAGGGCCGCCGTCATCAGCGCGGCCATCAGCAGGGCCGGAACGCGTCTCGCCATGATGCTCTCCCCCGTTTCTTGTCGAGCGCCGGCAGTGGGCCGCCGATCGCGCCGCCAGTCTTTCACGCGCCTCCGTCGGGCGGAAGCGATTGGATCCATCTAATCATGAAATGCTTTAAGGTTAAAACAGATTCAGGCCGGGTTGCGCCTGCGGTCGGCGGGGCTATGGTCGCAGCATGCCGAAGCGAACGAAACCCCGCATGCCCTCCGCGATGCTGCTGGTCGGCAGCATGTTTACCGTCGGTGCGATCCTGCTGTTCCTGCTGGCACGGCACCTGTGGTGGACCGAGCCGCGCCCGTCGACCGCGCTGGTCATGGTGATCGCCTTCGACTGGGCGGTGGCCGCGATGGTCGGGTCGATGATCCTGGTCTCGATCACCTCGGGCCGCGGCCGTCGCACGGCCCGCGGCCGCCGCAGGGCCAGGGCCCGAAAAGGCCGGGTGACGGTCGAGCTGCAGGAGAGCGACCCGCGCCGGACCACGCGGCTGACCGGCCCGGGCGCCGAGATGTCCGCCTCCTCCGACATCCAGGTCGGCAGCCGCCTGCCGGCGCTGTTCCTGTTTGCGGCCTCGGCCGGGCTCGCCGTCTTCGTCGTCTGGTTCCATCTGCAGGGTCAGTCGACCTGGATCGGCACCGGCGTCTCGCTGATCCTGGCCTCCTACGTCGGCAACTGGGCCCGGAACGCCTGGCCGCGGCCCGAGGCGGCGAAACCCTAGCCGAGCGCGGCGGCGAGCCGGGCGAAGCCGGCGGCGTCGCCCGGCAGGCCGAAGCGCAGCAGCGTCGGCCGGTCCGGGAAAGGCCGGACCAGGATGCCGGCGCGACCGAGGCGGTCCCAGATCCTCGCCGCCTCGGGATGCTCCACCAGCCGGAACAGGTCGGTGCCGCCGCAATCGGCGAAACCATGGGTAGCGAGCAGATCGGTGAGCCTGTTGGCAGCGGCCAGAAGGCGCGCCCGCGTCTCGTCCTGCCAGCCCCGGTCCGACAGGGCGGCGATGCCGATCTCGATCGCCGGGCCTGGTACCGCCCAGGGTCCGAGCCACCACGCCAGCCGGTCGATCTCGGCCGCCGTGCCCAGGGCGAAGCCGAGCCGGATGCCGGCCAAGCCGAAGAATTTACCGAACGATCGGAGAATCAAAAGCCCTGGGCACCCGGCCTCGGCCGCGACGCTCGCGCCCGGCGTGACCTCGGCGAAGGCCTCGTCGACCACCAGCAGGCCGCCACGCGCCGCCAAGCCGTCGGCCAGGGCCAGCAGGCGCTCGGAATCGACGATGCGGCCGTCCGGATTGTTCGGGTTGACCAGCACCACGACCTCGGCCGTCGCGGCCTCCTCCAGCGAGCCGACGGTGGCCACCCTCGCGCCCTCGGCGCCCCAGCAGGCGGCATGCTCGCCATAGGTCGGGCCGAGGATCGCCACCCTGGCGCCGGGACGCAGCCGCGGCAGCAGCTGGATCAGGATCTGGGTGCCGGGCGCGGCTACGACCGGTACGTCCGCCGGGGCGCCGTAGCAGGCCCGGGCGGTCTCCAGCAGCCGGCGCAGCCGGTCGTGCTGCGGCAGCCGTTGCCATGCGGCGGGATCGATCGCCGGGATCGGATAGGGCACCGGGTTGATGCCGGTGGAGAGGTCGAGCCAGCCCTCGGCGGGACGGCCCCAGCGGGCCTCGGCCGCGGCCAGATCGCCGCCATGCGGAACCATGCTCATGCCCGGTCGATCAGGTGGAAGAAGGAGCCGAAGACCGAGCCGCTACGGCGGCCGAGGCGACCGAGCGGCGCGCCCTCCGCATCCCAGGCCTCGAACAGCGCCTCGCCCGGTCCCTCGGACAGGATCGAGGCGTAGTGGAACTCGTGCCCGCGCCAGACGGTGCCGGCGGCGCCGAGCGGCGTTGCGGCGGCCAGCGCGGCGCGGCGATAGCCGAGATGCAGCTTGCGTTCGGCGAAAGAAGTCTCGACCGGCAGCAGCCCGGCCATGGCGTAGCGGCGCCCTTCGGCGTCGGTGAGCCCGGTGCCCAGCACCATATAGCCGCCGCATTCGCCGTAGATCGCCCGGCCCTGCCTCGCCGCCGCGCGCAGCCCGTCGAGGAAGCGGCGATGGCCGGCCAGCCGGCCGGCCTGGAGCTCGGGATAGCCGCCGGGCAGATAGACCGCATCGGCGGACAGGTCCGGCGCCGCGTCGGCCAAGGGCGAGAACGGCAGGATCTCCGCCCCCGCCTCGCGCCAGGCGGCCAGGAGATGTGGATAGGCGAAGGCGAAGGCCGTGTCGCTGGCCACGGCGATGCGTTGGCCGAGGGGCGGGATATTCGTAGGTTGGGTTCGCGTCGGCGAACCCAACATGCCTCCGCCGGAGCCACCCCGTTGTTGGGTTCGCGAGTCGCGAACCCAACCTACTCGGAGCAAATTCTCTACATCCACCCCCGCCCCGACCGCCTCCCCCGCCGCGGCGAGGAACGCCTCCAGCGCCGCATGCTCGCCGGCCTGGACCAGGCCGAGATGGCGGGAGGGCAGCGCCAGGGCCGGCAGCCGCGGCACCAGGCCCAGCACCGGGAGGCCGGCATGGGCGGCGGCGCGGCGCAGGATCGCCTCGTGCCGGGCGCTGCCGACCCGGTTGAAGATCACCCCGGCGATCCGGATGTCGTCGCGGAAGCCCTTGAAGCCGGCCAGCACCGCGGCGGCGGAAAAACCCTGGCCGCCGGCATCCAGCACCAGCACCACCGGCCAGCCGAAGCGGGCGGCGAGGTCGGCGGCCGAGCCGTCGCCGACCGAACCGGGCCCGGGGGCGCCGTCGAACAGCCCCATCGCCGCCTCGACGATCAGGAGATCGGCGCCTTCGGCCTGCCGTGCCGCCAGCGCATCCAGCGTCTCCGGCCGCATCGCCCAGGCGTCGAGGTTGATGCAGGGCCGGCCGCTGGCCGCGGCGTGGAAGGCGGGGTCGATATAGTCCGGCCCCGACTTGGCCGAGGTGACGGCGATGCCACGGTCGCGCAGATGGCGCAGCAGGCCGAGCGTCACCACCGTCTTGCCGCTGCCGGAGGCCGGCGCCGCGATCATCAGGGCAGGGCAAGCGCTCATGGTCAGGAGGCCGCCTCGCCCTTCGAACGGGTGCCGAGCGGGTCCGGAGTCAGGGCCTTGCCCTCGATCGCACCGAGCCAGTCGAGCGCCTGACGCAGCCGCACCACCTCGCCCACCACCACCACCGCCGGGGCTTCCATGCCCTGGGCCACCACATCCTCCGCCGCCTTGGCCAGCGTGGTCTCCAGCACCCGCTGCTGCGGCGTCGTCGCCCGGCTGATCACCGCCACCGGCTCGGACGGCGACCGGCCGCCCTCGATCAGATGCGCCGCGATCCGGGCGATGTGCTTGATCGCCATGTAGACCACGATCACCGGCGAGCCGCGGGCGATCGCGTCCCAGGCGACGCCGGCGGTGACGTCGCCGCTGGCATCGTGGCCGGTCAGAAAGGTGACGGCGTGGTTGGTGTCGCGATGGGTCACCGGGATGCCGGCATAGGCCGGGCCGCCGACGCCCGCGGTGATGCCGGGGACGATGCGGAACGGGATGCCGGATTCGACCAGGGCCAGCCCCTCCTCCCCGCCGCGGCCGAAGACGAAGGGGTCGCCGCCCTTCAAGCGCAGGACACGTTTGCCGGCCTGGGCGAGTTGGATCAGCTTGGCCGTGATGTCGGGCTGCTTCGGCGACGGCTTGCCGCCGCGCTTGCCGGCGAATTCCAGCACCGCGCCCGGCGCTGCCAGGCCGATGATGGCATCGGAGACCAGCGCGTCGTAGACCACGACATCGGCCGAACGCAGCGCGTGCAGCGCGTGCAGGGTCAAGAGGCCGGGATCGCCGGGGCCGGCGCCGACCAGCCAGACCCAGCCGGGCTCGAAGGCCGGAAAGGACAAGGGAAGATCAATCATCACGGCCACCTTAAAAGCCATGCGCCGCCGCGGCTAGGCAGCCTGCGACGCTTCCTGTATCGAAACCCGTATGGCCCGTAAACCCGAGGGACCGCTGCGGCGCGGCTGGACCACCGGCGCCTGCGCCACCGCCGCCACCGCCGCCGCCTACACCGCGCTGCTGACCGGCCGCTTCCCGGACCCGGTGGCGATCACCCTCCCTCGCGGGGAGACGCCGGCCTTCGCCCTGGCGCTGGAGGGCCGCGGCGACGGCTGGGCGCGCGCCGGCATCATCAAGGACGCCGGCGACGACCCGGACGTGACCCATGGCGCGCTGGTGGTGTCCGAGGTGCGGCGCGGGCCGGACGGGTCGGGCGTCACTTTCAAGGCCGGCCCCGGGGTCGGCACCGTCACCCTGCCCGGCCTGCCGATTCCGCCCGGCGAGCCGGCGATCAACCCGGTGCCGCGGCGGATGATGACCGAGGTTGTCGCCAGGATCGCGGCCGAGCACGGCGACCCTGGCGATATGGTGATCGAAATCTCGATCCCGGACGGCGAGCGGCTGGCGCAGAAGACCTGGAATCCGCGGCTCGGCATCCTGGGCGGCCTGTCGGTGCTGGGCACCACCGGCGTGGTCGTGCCGTTCTCCTGCTCCGCCTGGATCCACTCGATCCATCGCGGCATCGACGTCGCCCGGGCGCTGGGCCTGCCCCATGTCGCCGGCTGCACCGGGTCGACCTCCGAGGCCGCGGTGGTGGCGCGTTACAGCCTGCCGGACATGGCGCTGCTCGACATGGGCGATTTCGCCGGCGGGCTGCTGAAATACCTGAAGGCGCATCCGATCCCACGCCTGACCATCGGCGGCGGCTTCGGCAAGCTGACCAAGCTGGCGCAGGGCTTCCTCGACCTCCATTCCGGCCGCAGCGAGGTGGATTTCGACTGGCTGGCCGACCGGCTGGCGGAGGCCGGCGCCCCGGCCGGCATGGCCGAGCAGGCGCGGCGCGCCAACACGGCCAAGCAGGTGCTTGACCACGCCTCGGGTGCCGGCATCGCTTTGGCCGATTTGGTGGCCCGGCGGGCMCAGGCGACGGCGCAGGGCGTGGTCGAGGGCAGTGGCGTCGCGGTCGAGATCCTGGTGTTCGACCGCCAGGGCGGGCTGGTGGGGGCCGCCGATGGCTGGTAGGCGGCTGCTGATCCTCGGCGGCACCGGCGAGGCCGCGGCGCTGGCCCGCGCTCTGGCAGAGGCTGGCGAATGGGAGGTCACCACATCGCTGGCCGGGCGCACCCGGGCGCCGGCGGCGCTGCCCGGCGTGGTGCGAGTCGGCGGCTTCGGCGGCATCGACGGGCTGGCGGCGTATCTGCAGGCCGAACGGATTGACCGGGTGGTCGACGCCACCCATCCCTTCGCCGCCACCATCTCCGCCAACGCCGCAGCCGCCTGTGGCCAGCTCGGCCTGCCGCTGCTGCGGATCGAGCGGCTGGCCTGGATGCCGGTGCCGGGCGACCGCTGGATCGATGTCGCGGATGCGGTGGAGGCGGCCGACTGGCTGGCCGGAGCATTGCCAGCCGGCGCGGCCGTGCTGTTGACCTTGGGCCGGCAGGATTTGGCGCCGTTCCAGCGCTGCCCGGAGTTGCGCTTCGTGCTGCGCTCGATCGAGGCGCCGGCGGCGCAGGATCTACCGCCGGACTGCCTGCTGCTGAGCGAGCGGGGGCCTTTCACATTGGATGGCGAGCGCGCGCTGATCGCCCGGCACGGCATCCGCGCCGTCGTCGCCAAGAATGCCGGCGGCGACGCCACGGCGGCGAAGCTGGCGGCGGCGCGCGAGGCGGCGATCCCGGTGGTCATGATCCGGCGCCCTGCGCCCCCGGCGATGTCGGACGCCACTGGGGCCGTAGCCGACATCGCCGGGGCGCTGGACTGGCTCAGCCGGCCGCGATGACCACGCCGGCGACGGCGATGGCCGCGCCCAGCGCGCGCTCCACCGGGGCGAAGCGCAGCCGGTTCAGGCCCAGCGCCGCGCCGATGCCGATGCCGTGCAGGATCGCGGTCGCGGCGATGAAGCCGAGCCCGTAGGTCACGGCCGAGGAATCCGGGTGCATCTCGGCACCATGGGCATAGCCGTGGAACACGGCGAAGACCCCGGTCACCGCCATGCCGATCCAGGCCACCGGCCGCACCGCCAGCGCGATCAAGGCGCCGAAGACGATGATCGACCCGGCGATGCCGAGCTCGACCATCGGCAGGCCGAGGCCCTGGATGCCGGCGATGCCGCCCACCGCCATCAGGGTCAGGAAGGCCAGCGGCGCCTGCCAGATATAGCGGCCGCCGACCTGGCCGGCCCAGATGCCGACCGCGACCATGGCGAGGATATGGTCGAGGCCTGAGAAGGGGTGCGCGAAGCCGGCCGAGAAGCCGACCACGTCATGCCCCGGATGGGCATAGGCCGCCACCGGCAGCAGCGTCGCCAGGGCGGTCAGGGCAAGGGTCTTGGCGAGTTTCATCGAGGGTCTCCAGGGTCAGAACGTCAGGGTCAGGCAGAAGCAACTTTCGTGCCGCGCTTCGGGCGCAGCACATGGACATGTGCCGGGTCATAGAGGGCACTGTCGGTGAATTCGGTGTCGCCAAGCACGCGGCCGACCAGGATCAGCGCGGTGCGGGTGATCTTCGCCGCGCGTATCTTGGCGCCGATATCGGCCAGGGTGCCGCGGATGATCTGCTGGTCCGGCCAGGTGACGCGGTAGACCACCACCACCGGGCAATCGGCGCCGTAATGCGGCTCCAGCGCCCGCCGCACCGCCGGGATGTTGCGGATCGAGAGGTGGATCGCCAGCGTCGCGCCGGACCGGCCGAGCGTCTCCAGCTCCTCGCCCGGCGGCATGGCCGAGGCCTTCATCGTGGTCCGGGTCAGGATCACGGTCTGGCTGACATCCGGCAGGGTCAGCTCGGTGCCCAAGGCGGCGGCAGCGGCCGCGAAAGCCGGCACGCCCGGGGTGATGGTGTAGGGGATGCCCAGCGCCTTCAGCCGGCGGATCTGCTCCGCGATTGCGCCGTAGAGCGACGGGTCGCCGGAATGCACCCGGGCAACATCCTGGCCCTTGATGTGGGCGGCCTCGATCTCGGCGATGATCTGGTCGAGATGCAGCGGCGCGGTGTCGACCACCCGCGCATCCGCCGGCGCGTGCGCCACCACCGCCTCCGGCACCAGCGAGCCGGCATAGAGGCAGACCGGGCAGCGGGCGATCAGGTCGCGCCCCCGCAGGGTCAGCAGGTCCGGGTCGCCGGGGCCGGCGCCGATGAAATGCACGGTCATGCCCGTTGCGCCTCCGGCTTGTCGCCATAGCCGCGCGGCGTGTAGACGCGCGGGGTGCCGTCGCCGAGCACCAGCGCCCGGCTTTCCGAGGAGCCGACCAGCACCAGGGTCAGCATGTCGACCATGTCGACGGTCAGGTCGCCCAGCGTGGTCACGGTCAAGGTCTCGCCCTCGCGGCCGAGATTGCGGCCCAGCACCACCGGCGTCGCCGCCGGGCGATGCGCCAGCAGGATCTCGCAGGCCCGCGCCAGCTGGCTGCGGCGGCGCTGCGACACCGGGTTGTAGAAGGCGACCACGAAATCGCCCTGCGCCGCCGCGGTGATCCGCCGTTCGATCGCCGGCCAGGGTGTCATCAGGTCGGACAGCGAGATGGCGCAGAAGTCGTGGCCCAGCGGTGCGCCGATCCGGGACGCGGCCGCCTGCATCGCCGAGATGCCGGGCACGGTGGTGACCTCGACCCGGCGCCAGTCGGGCCGGCCGCCGCGCTCGATCAGCTCCCACAGCAGGCTGCCCATGGCGTAGATGCCGGCGTCGCCGGAGCAGATCAGGGCGACGTCCCGCCCCTCCGCCGCCAGGTCCAGCGCCGCGCGCACCCGCAATTCCTCCTCGCCCAGCTTGTAGTCGTGCCGCGCCTTGCCGACGGAGGCCGGGCCGAGCAGGTCGATATAGAGGCTGTAGCCGACCAGGTCGGTGGCGGCAGCGATCCGCCGGTCGGCCTCCGGCGCCCGCCAGTCGGCCCGGCCCGGACCCATGCCGATCAGCGCCAGCGTGCCGCGCTTGCGGCCGATCCGGTCCGGATCGAGGATCGCCGGCGCCTCGGCCACGGCGCAGGTGGCGCGGCGCGACTTGTGCTTCTCGACGACGAGGCGGCCCTCGGGGCCAGACGCGGCCAGCGCCGCCGCCTCGGCCACGCCATGGCAGCCGATCTCGCGGAACACGATTTCGGACGGGTTGGCGAGCCGCGGCGTCTCGGCCTCCAGCGTCGCCGGATCGAACACCCGCAACGGCAGGCCCAGACTCCGCGCCGCGGCCTGCAGCCCGGCCTCGTCGGCCTTGAGGTCGACCGAGACCAGCGCCGCCACGGCCTCCAGGGCCAGGCCGGCTTCGGCCAGGGTGCCGCGGACCAGCGCCTCGATCTCCGCCGCCTCGGCGCCGCGCTCGCAACCGATTCCGACCGCCAGCACCGCCGGATGGAACACCAGCCGGTCGGGATCGGCCGGCTCCGTGCGAACACTGGCGACGATCGTCTTGCGCGCGGCCGGGTCGAGCGGCAGGCCGGCCTCGGCCAGCCAGGGCAGGTTGCCGTCGAGGCGGACGGAGTCGCCGGCCAGAAGATCGGCGGCGAAGCTCTTGTAATCGCTGGAGTCCGACAGGCGCCAGCCGGGCGGCGGGTCGTCCAGCGCCACGCCGAAGCGCAGGTCGCCGGCGGTGGTGATGGCCGGGGCGATGCCGAGGATCCCGGCCACCTGCCGGGCCAGCTCGTTGGCGCCGTGATGGCCGCCGAGGAGCGGCACCACGGCGCTGCCATCCTCGGCCACCGCCAGCACCGGCGGCTCGGTGCGCTTGTCGGACAGCAGCGGCGCCAGGATGCGGATCAGGGCGCCGGCGGCGCAGAGGCCGATGATCGGCTCGCCAGCCGCGAACAGGGTGCGCAGATGGTCGGCCAGCTTGCCGAAGGCGATGTCGGCGCCGGTGACGCGGCAAGACGGCGCGTGGATCGCCGCCCCCGGCAGCAGCGGCTTGAGACGCTGGGCCGTGGCGAGGCCGCCCGCAGTCAGGGTGATCAGCGCCGTCATCGCCACGCCGCCCCGCGCCGATGCGCCAGGATCATCGAGAAATAGGGCACGGTCTCGGGGTCGACCTCGCTCAGCTTCAGCACGCGCTGATGGCCCAGCGTGGCCCGCTCGACATAGCGTGCATCGTCATACAATCCAGTTTCTTCAAGCAATTGCGATATCTTCTTGAAGTGTCGACTGAGCTTCATGATCACCACGGCCTCGGCCGCTTGCAGCCGCGGCCGCAGCTCGTCCTCCGGCAGCGGCGCCGGCAGAACCGTCAGCACGTCGTTGCGGGCGGCCAGCGGCAGGCCGGTGGCGGCGGCGCAGGCGGTCAGCGAGGACACGCCGGGCACCACCTCGACCCGGTGGCGCTCCGCCAGCCGGCCGAACAGGTACATGAAGGAGCCGTAGAAGAACGGGTCGCCCTCGCACAGCACCGCCACGTCGCGGCCGGAATCGAGATGGCCGGCGATCTCGACCGCCGCGGCGTCGTAGACCGCCTGGGCCGGGGCCGGGTCGACCCGCATCGGCACGCGGATCGCGATCTCGGTCTGGCCGCCCAGGAGATGCGGCGCCACGATCGAGCGGGCGAAGCTGTCGCCGACATCCGGTGCCGGGTAGGCCAGGACGGGTGCTGACCGCAGCAGCCGCAGCGCCTTCAGCGTGACCAGCTCCGGATCGCCCGGTCCCACGCCGAGGCCATAGAGGGTACCAGTCATGCGGACCTCCGGAGCAGACCGGTCGCGCCGAACTTCCTTTTGCCTCTCCCGCTTGCGGGAGAGGTCGGAGACGCGAAGCGGCTCCGGGTGAGGGGATTTTGTTGAGGCCGGTGCCAGCCCTCACCCGGACGTCCTCGCGGACGTCCGACCTCTCCCGCCACGCGGGAGAGGTAAACGAGGGTTCCGCTTTCGACGCAGCCGGGACGAATCATCAACTGGCACCCCACGGCTTCATCGCCGCCCATTGCGTCACCGGCATCAGCGGGCGCCAGCCGTGATAGCCGCCGATCGGCTCGGCCCGCGACACGGCGATGCGGGACAGAGCGCCGCGGAGCCGGGCCTGGTGGCCGATCACCACCGCCTCGCCCTCCGCCGTCACCACATTGGCGACCAGCCGGCCGCCCGGCGGCAGCGCCGCCCAGCAGGCTTCGACCAATCCTTCGGCGGTGATGCCGCCCCCGATGAACACCGCATCCGGCCGTGGCAGGTCGCCCGCCAGCGCCGCCGGTGCGTCGCCGCGCACCACCTTGAGGAAGGGCGTGCCCAGCGCCGCCGCGTTCTGCGCGATCAGGGCCAGGCGGCCATCGTCGCGCTCGACCGCCACGGCGCGGCAGCGCGGGTCGCTGCGCATCCATTCGATGGCGATGGAGCCGCAACCGGCGCCGACATCCCACAGCATATGGCCGGGCGACGGCGCCAGCGCCGCCAGGGTCATAGCCCGGATCTCGCGCTTGGTCAGCTGGCCGTCATGGGCGAAGGCATCGTCCGGCAGGCCCGGCACGGCCGGCAGCACGCGCGTCTCCGGCCCGGCGACGCAGTCGATGGCGATGGTGTTGAGGTCGTCGACCTCGCGCTCGCCCCACGCCGCGGCGGTGGTGCGGACGGCGCGCTCGCCCTCCCCGCCCATCCGCTCCAGCACGGCGAAGCCGCTGCGGCCCCAGCCGGTGCGGCCCAGCAGCTCCGCCAGCCGCGCCGGGGTGGTGCGGTCGGCGCTGAGCACCAGGATCTTCGCGCCGGGCTGCAGATGCGGCACCACCAGCTCCAGCGGCCGTCCGTGCAGCGTCACCATGCGGGCCTCGACCAGCGGCCAGCCGAGCCGGGCACAGGCCAGGCTGAAGGCCGAGGGCGCCGGCAGCACCACCATCTCCGCGATCGGGATGCGGCGCGACAGAGTGACGCCGACGCCGAAGCACATCGGGTCGCCGCTGGCCAGGACGCAGACGCGGCGGCCGCGCAGGGCCTCGATCTCCGGCACGAGCTCCATCAACTGCGGCGGCCAGGGAATGCGGCGGCGGCCATCCTCCGGCACCATCGCCAGGTGCCGCTTGCCGCCGACCACGATCTCGGCGCCGTCGTAGAGGGCGCGGGCGGCCGGTGACAGGCCGTCCAGCCCGTCTTCACCGATGCCGATGACGCTGAGCCAAGGCGTGGGCATCAGATCCCCTCCCGCGCCAGGGCGTTGACCGCGGCCGAGGCCATGGCGCTGCCGCCGCGCCGGCCCGGCAGGGTCAGGAACGCTTGGTCGCTTTCGGCCAGCGCCGCCTTGGATTCGGCGGCGCCGACGAAGCCGACCGGGAAGCCGAGGATGGCGGCGGGCCTCGGCGCCCCCTCCTCCAGCAGTTCCAGCAGCCGGAACAAGGCGGTCGGGGCGTTGCCGATCACCACCACCGCATCCTCCAGCCGGTCGCGCCACAGCTCGACCATCGCGGCCGAGCGGGTGGTGCCGAGACGCCGGGCCAAATCGGGCAGCGATGGGTCGCCGATCAGCGAGACGATCTCGTTTTCCGCCGGCAGGCGCGACCGGATGATGCCGGCCTCGACCATGCGGCAATCGACCAGCACCGGCGCGCCGGCCACCAGGGCGGCCCGGCCCCGCGCGGCAACGTCGGGGGTGAAGAGCAGGTCGTCGACCACCTCGACCATGCCGCAGGCATGCGCCACCCGGACCGCGAGCCCAGCGACGTCCGGCGGAAACCGCTCCAGCCGCGCCTCGGCCCGGATGGTGGCGAAGGACTGGCGGTAGATCGCCTCCGGATCGCGGAGATAGGCGTGCGCCATCCCGCCCCTCACCCGGCCTTCTTCAGGCTCTTCGGCCCCAGCGGGTGGTCGGCATGGGCATAGGGATGGTGGTGATGGTCGTGGCTGTGGCCATGGTCGTGACCAGGCTCGTGATGGTGATGCCCGTCGTCGTGATGATGGTGATGGTGGCCGTGATCGCCGTGGTGATGATGGTCGTGCCCATGGTCATGCTCATGCGCCGGGCCGCCGGAGATGCCCTCGACGTGGTGGTGGTGGCTTTCCTGCGGCAGGCCGACTTCGGCCTCGAAGCCCAGCACCTGCATCCGGTACTTGCACATCTGGCAGTTCATGTTGCCGGTGCCGTCGAGGATCTCGGCGATCCGCTCCTCCAGCGTCGCCAGCACCAGCGGGTGGTCGTTCAGGTAGCGCGCCTTAACGAATTCGATGCCCGGATGGCGGGCGGCGACGGCATCGGTGGCATCATAGATCCGGTCGACCAGGATGCCGGTGAACAGGAAATACGGGAACACGACGATGCGGCGGTAGCCGAGCTTGGCCGCATGCTCCAGCGCCGGCTCGACCAGCGGGAAGGTGACGCCGGAATAGGCGGTCTCGCCCCAGCCGAAGCCGATGCCCTCCCACAGCATGCGCATGACTTTGGCGACGTTGGAGTTGGCGTCGGGGTCCGAGGCGCCGCGGCCGACCACCACCAGCATGGTCTGGTGCAGCGGCACCGGCCCGTCGTCACGCCGGGCGTCGGCGATCTCCACCGCCTCCTGCACCCGCTCGCCGGCGGCGCGCAGCATCTTGACGTCGATGCCCAGCTCGCGGCCATAGCGGATGGTCAGGCCCGGATGCTGCGCCTGGTAGGTGTTGAGCACCGAGGGGATGTCGTTCTTGGCGTGGCCGGCGGCGAACAGCATGCCCGGGATCGCCAGCACCTCAGTCACGCCCTTGGCCCGCAGCCGGTCCAGCCCGTCGCGGATGATCGGGCGGGCGAATTCGAGATAGCCGTAATCGACCTCGTAGTGCGGCAGGCGGCGGCGCAGCTGCAGGGACACGGCGGCGAACTCGTCCACGGCCCCCTGGTCCCGGCTGCCATGGCCGCAGATCATCACGCCCAGCTTGCCCGCCATTACATGCCTCCTGGCTCCACGCCATGCCGGCACGGCCGGGACGGATCCCGGCAGCGGACGGTGGGCGGCACGCGCGGATATCGCTTGGATCTATCCGTCCGATGGAACCCCGTTGCTTCGAGCATTCCGGGGGCGTCGCGGGACGCACCGTCGACGTCCCGGCCGGCACATTGCTATAGGGTTCCCCCGGAAGGCAACAGCGACGCGACATCCGATGGACGATCTGCGACCCGGAAGACTGTTTGTCTTCGGCCTCGGCTACAGCATGACCCGGCTGGCGCGGCGGCTGCGCGACCTCGGCTGGCAGGTTGCCGGCACCACCCGTGATGCCGACCGCCTGGTACGGCTGCAGGACGAGGGATTCGAGGCCCATGCCTTCGGCCCGGACCAGCCGCTGGACACGGCCGCCCTGGCCGGGACCACGCATCTGATCCAGTCGATCTCGCCGGAAGAATCGGGCGACCCGGCGGCGCCGGCGCTGGCCGAGGCGCTGCGGGCGCTGCCGGCGCTGCGCTGGGCCGGCTATCTCTCGACCCCCTCGGTCTATGGCGACCGCGGCGGCGCCTGGATCGACGAAAGCGCCGATCCGACTCCGGGCTCGCCGCGCGGCTGGAAGCGGCTGGAGTCGGAGCGCGCCTGGTTCGCGGCGTTCCAGGACACCGGCGTGGCGGTGCAGGTGTTCCGCCTGGCCGGGATCTACGGGCCCGGGCGCAGCGCGCTCGACCAGCTGCGGCATGGCCGGGCGCGGCGCATCGACAAGCCGGGCCAGGTGTTCAACCGCATCCATGTCGACGATATCGGCAGCGTGCTGATGGCCTCGATGCGCCAGCCGACTCCTGGGGCCGTGTACAACGTCGCCGACGGCCACCCGTCCAGCCCGAACGACCCGATCGAGCACGCCGCCCGGCTGCTCGGCATTGACCCGCCGCCGCTGGTGCCGTTCGAGCAGGCCGGCCTGTCGCCGCTCGGCCGCGAGTTCTATTCCGAATGCAAGCGGCTGAAGATCGACCGGATCATCGACGAGCTCGGGGTGCATCTCGCCTATCCGAGCTATCGGGAAGGCTTGGATGCGATCTGGGCGGAGGAGCAGGCCTAGTCTTGCTCGGACCAGCAACCAAACCAGACTGTCATTGCCGGGCTTGACCCGGCAATCCAGGGGCCACTGAGAGCGGCCCTTGAAAGCCCCTGGATCCTCGGGTCAAGCCCGAGGATGACAGTGGAATGGTGAACCGACCGCTCTCGATCACGCCTTAGGCCGCGTCGGCCAGGCCGCGCTTCTTCAGCAGCGCCGCCGGCTCCGGCGGGCGGCCGCGGAAGGCCTGGTAGGCCTCGGCCGGGTCGCGGCGGTAGCCGGCGGAATAGACGAACTCCGCCAGCCGGCTCGACACCGCCGGGTCGAAGATGTCGCCCGCCTCCTCGAAGGCGCCGAAGCCGTCCGCGTCCAGCACCTCGGACCAGAGATAGCTGTAATAGCCGGCGGAATAGCCGCTGCCGGCGAAGACGTGCTGGAAATGCGGCGGTCGGTGCCGCATCACGATCGCCGACGGCATGCCGATCCGCTGCAGCGTCGCGCGCTCGAACGCCGCCGGATCGGTGGCGTCGGCGCCCGCGGCATGGAAGTCGAGATCGACCAGGGCGGAGGAGATGAACTCGACGGTCGAGAAGCCCTGATTGAAGGTGCGCGCCGCCAGCACCCGCTGCAGCAGCTCCTCCGGCATCGGCTCACCGGTGCGGTAGTGCAGCGCGTGGCGGCGCAGGATCTCCGGCCGCTCCAGCCAGTGCTCGTACAGCTGCGACGGGAACTCGACGAAGTCGCGCGCCACATTGGTGCCGGCGATGGCTGGGTAGGTCAGGTCGGACATCAGCCCGTGCAGGGCGTGGCCGAACTCGTGGAACAGGGTGCGGGCGTCGTCGAAGCTGAGCAGGCTCGGTGTGCCCGCCGCCGCCTTGGCGAAGTTCATGACGTTGACGACGATCGGGCGCACCTCGCCGTCGAAATTCTCCTGCTCCCGGATCGCCTCCATCCAGGCACCGCTGCGCTTGGACGGCCGGGCGAAGTAGTCGCCATAGAACAGGCCGATGAAGCGGCCATCCCGGCCCGTCACCTCCCAGGTCCGGACGTCGGGGTGCCAGACCGGCACGTCGGGCCGCTCCTGGAAGGACAGGCCGAACAGGCGATGCGCGGTGTCGAAGGCGGCCTCGATGATCCGTTCGAGCTGCAGGTAGGGCTTGAGCTCGCTCTCGTCGAGGTCGAATTCCAGCTTGCGCTGCTGCTCGGCGTAGTGGCGCCAGTCCCACGCCGCGACCTCGAAATTGCCGCCCTCTTCCGCGACCAGGGCCTGCAGCTTGTCCTGCTCGCGCAGGGCGCGGGCGCGGGCCGGCTGCCAGACCGAGTTCAGCAGGCCCAGCGCCGCCTCGGGCGTCTTGGCCATGGTGTCGGCCAGGCGGAAATGGGCATAGCTGGGGTAGCCCAGCAGCCGCGCCTGCTCGGCCCGCAGCGCCACGGTCTCGGCGATGATCGGC
The DNA here is from genome assembly GCF_052113205.1 of Inquilinus sp. YAF38. Classification (NCBI taxonomy): domain Bacteria; kingdom Pseudomonadati; phylum Pseudomonadota; class Alphaproteobacteria; order Rhodospirillales; family Rhodospirillaceae; genus Inquilinus; species Inquilinus sp. YAF38. The sequence goes on from NZ_JBFRCU010000051.1 coordinate 34,109, forward strand.
CGGTTGTCGGCGGCGGCGCCCTCGCCGCGGGCGAGCCAGGCCTTGAACACCGTCTCGCGCAGGTCGCGCCGGACGGAGAACTGCAGGAAGGGCTCGACGCTGGAGCGGCCGAGCGTGATCGCATATTTGCCCGGCTGGCCGCGATCGGCCGCGGCGGCCGCTGCCGCGTCGCGCAGTTCCTGCGGCAGGCCGGCCAGGTCGGCCTCGCCGTCCAGCACCAGGGCATAGGACTTCTCGTCGGCCAGCACATTCTGGCCGAACTGCGTGCCCAGCGTGGCCAGGCGCTCGACGATCTCGGACAGCCGGCGCTTCGCCGCCTCGTCGAGGCCGGCGCCGCTGCGGGTGAAGTCGAGATGGTAGCGCTCCAGCACCCGGTCCTGCTCCGGCGTCAGGCCGAGCTCGACCCGGCGGACGAACAGCGCATCGACCCGGCGGAACAGCGCCGGGTGCTGCTGGATCGCGTTGTGGTGCCGGGCCAGCAGCGGCGCGACGTCGCGCTCCACCGCCTCGAGCTCGTCGTTGCTGTGCGCCGAGGTCAGGTTGAAGAAGGCGGCGGCGACGCGGCGCAGTGCGCGGCCGCTGCGCTCCAGCGCCGCGACGGTGTTGTCGAAGCTGGGCTCGGCCGGATCGCCGGCGATCGCCGCGATCTCGCGATCATGCTCGGCGAGCGCGGAGTCGAAGGCCGGGCGGAAATGCTCGACCGCGATCCGCTGCCAGGGCGGGCTGCCGAACGGCGTATCCCAGTCCGCGAGCAGCGGATTGGCGGAAGTCTGGGTTTCGGAGCTCATCATGCACCGCTGTGATCGGGATCCTTGGCTGCCAGACTAGCGAGGATCGCAGGCCGATGTCAGCAGCCGTATCGCCGACACCGATGAGACAGGACTGCTGAACCGACATCAACGGCTAAAGGTTTAAAACTGATGAATTTGCATTGCAGCAAAATACTGGAGATTTTGAATCTTTAGTCATAAAGATTTAACTGCGATGATGCTGCATTCGCGATGGCGATTCCTGATCGGTCTCGCTAGCATACCCCCATATTCCAGACCAAAGTCCCCGGCCGGCCGGGGCCAGGAGGGGTCCGCAGATGACGACGTTGACGGTTGCGCCAAACGGGATCGATGGCGCCGGGTTCTCCTTCGACGCCCTGGGGCAGCTCGATTTCGACAACCCCCGGGTGACCTCCCTCACCTCCACCGCCGGGCACATCAACTTCGACGGCGTGTCGGTCGACCTCACCGGCGCCGGCCTCGGCGTCGGCCTGTTCGGGATCACCGGCGTGGTCACCGGGCTGGTGGTGTCGCAGAACGGCGTCGCGATCGCCACCATCACCGGCACCTCGCTCAGCGCCGCGACCACCTATTCGCAGATCATCAATGGCGACTTCACCGGCCTCGCCAACAGCCTGTTCGCCGGCAATGACAGCCAGACCGGCTCGCAGAATGGCGATCTGCTGGCCGGCCTGGCCGGCAACGACACCCTTAGCGGTCTGGCCGGCAACGACACGCTCGAAGGCCGAATCGGCAATGACGTGCTGCGCGGGGGCGCCGGGGCCGATGTGCTGGATGGCGGCGCCGGCATCGACACGGCCAGCTATTACACCAGCGCGGTCAGGGTTTCGGTCAGCCTGACCACGGGCAAAGGCGGCGGCGGCGAGGCGCAGGGTGACACCTTTTCCGGCATCGAGAACCTTTCCGGCGGCCAGGGCAGCGACACCCTCACCGGCAACGGCCGGGCCAATGTGCTGCAGGGCTGGAACGGCAACGACGTCCTCACCGGAGCCGGCGGGGCCGACACGCTGACCGGCGGCGCCGGGGCCGACCGCTTCGTCTATACCAGCGCGGCGCAGAGCCCGACCGGGTCCGGCGCCGATCGGATCACCGATTTCAGCCACGCCCAGAGCGATCGCATCGACCTGTCGGGGATCGACGCCAATGCCGCCGCTTCCGGCAACCAGGCGTTCCGCTTCATCGGCACCGGCCTCTATACGCACCATGCCGGCGAGTTGCGCTTCTCCACCTCCGCCAGCGCCACCACCATCGCCGGCGATGTCGACGGCGACGGCACCTCGGACTTCCACATCCTGCTGACCGGGGCGGTCCAACCGGTCGCGGGCGATTTCGTGCTGTAGCGGGCGCGGGTGGGCGTCAGCAGCCGGTCAGACGCGGCGTCCGCTCGACCTCGAGGCCGAAGGCCGGGCGCAGCCAAGTGCCGGCGACATTGCCGAAGAACGCCGCGACCAGCCACAGCCAGCCATGCAGGCTGCCCGAGGCGATGCCGGAGAAATAGGCGCCGATGTTGCAGCCATAGGCCAGCCGGGCGCCGTAGCCGAGCAGCAGCCCGCCAATGATTGCGGCGACGACCTGACGGCCGGGGATGCGCCAGACCGGGGCGAAGCGCCCGGCCAGGCCGGCGGCCAGCAGCGCGCCGACGACGATGCCGATATCCATCACCGAGGTGACGTCCGAGAGGATGCTGCCGTTCAGCGCCGCGGCATTGGCCGGCTTCGACCAGTAGGGCCAGGAGGCCGGATCGAAGCCGACCAGCGCCGCGGCCTTGGAGCCCCAGAGCGCGAAGGCCGAGGTGATGCCCCAGGGCCGCCCGGCCAGGGCCAGGGTGACGAAGTTCAGCACCGCCAGCGCGACGCCGCCCCAGACCAGCGGCCAGGGGCCGCGCAGCAGCCGCTGCAGGCCGCGCGTCGCCGGCGTCTCGGGCGCCACCAGGGCGCCGTGCACGCGGCGCTCGCGCAGCACGGTCAGGCCCGCGATGGCGGCAAAGGCGGCGAGGTTGAGCAGCAGCGCCGGCCACAGGCCGAGGCTGGTGACCAGCGACACGGCGGGCAGCGAGGGCTGCGCCGTCCACCAGTGCAGATGCGCCGCGCCGATCGCCGAGCCGGCGATGAAGAACACCAGGGTCAGCACCATGCGGGTGGAGCCGCCGCCGACCGTGTAAAGCGTGCCCGAGGCGCAGCCGCCGCCGAGCTGCATGCCGATGCCGAAGAGGAAGGCACCGACCACGACGGAGACGCCGAGCGGCGAGACGTTGCCGCTGACCGGCTGGCCGAACAGCGTGCCGGCCGACAGCGCCGGGAAGAACAGCAGGACGGCGACCGCCAGCATCACCATCTGTGCCCGCAGCCCGGCGCCGCGGTCATCGGCGATGAACACTCGCCAGGCCGAGGTGAAGCCGAAGGCGGCGTGGTACAGCACCACGCCCAGCGCCGCGCCGAGGGCATAGAGCGCCGCCTGGCGGGCATCGATCACCGACGACAGCAGCAACACGCCGGCGAGCAGGACCAAGCCGGCCAGACCGACGACGCGCCCATTGATTGCCGGGGCAAAGCGAGGAGCGCCGGAGACGCCCGGAAAACTGACTGTCGACATCGCATGAATCCAGAAGCGGTCGCCGCGGCGGCGGCCTCGCCGGATCACATGGCTACGCCGTACAAGATGTCAATTCTGAAAATTCAACAAAGAAAGATTGCTTATTGCGGCATGCCGACGATCAGCCGGCATGCCGCATCAGCCCGATCAGCTCTTCAGCCGGGCGTTGCACTGGCTGTAATAGCCGCCGCCGGTCTGGATCCAGCGCAGGCCGCCGTTGCTCCTGGTGGTCTTGTTGACGCTGTACTGGTCGCGGCAGGTGTGCATCCGCGCCCTGGCCGGGGTCTCTGTGGCATATTTCGACGAAACGGCCGGCGGGAACATCGCATCACCGGCCGCAACGGGTGCCACCGGGGCAGTGGCGGGCGTGGCAGCCGCAGCTGGAGCCGCTGTCTGCGCGACATCGGCATCGCACTCGGCCTTGCGGAAGTCGTTCCACGTCTTGCCGTCGAGCGTTCCAGCGGTCTGTGCCGCCTGATACCTGGCGCTGCACTCCTGCACAGTTGCGGCCTGGGCGGGTGATGCCGCCACCAAGACCGCGCCGGTCGCCAGGACCAGCGCGCCTACACCGTTCCGGATTGTCTGGTTGATCATCGGCATCTTCCCCACAGGCATGAATCGCTCCGATTGAGCAGCGGCAGCGCCCGCTGCGGAGCAAGCGCGTGCCTGTGCTCATAATAGCAGAGAATGCCATTATGGGTTGCATTAATTTATCTAACTCTATTATTGTCGCGATGTCATTGCCGGCGCGCCGGCCGGACACCGCGCCAGCGCGGTCACCCGATCGTCATCAGGCTGGCATTGCCGCCGGCCGCCGCGGTGTTGTTGCTGACCGACCGCTCCAGCAGCAGCCATTCCAGGGCGTAGCCGGCGCGGCCCTCGGCGAGGTCGGCGCGGGTCACGCCTTGGACCGGCACCAGCGGCCCCGGCCGGGCCGCAACCGACTGGTTCACCGCGTGGAGGGCGTCGCTGTCGCCCTCGAACAGCACCGCGTCAGCCGGCGCCGAGGCCCAGTCGTCGGCGCGAGACAAGAGCAGCTTCAGCGACGCCGGCAAGGTCTTGAGCAACGCGTCTGCGACCTCCGCCGGGGCCGACAGCACTGCCTTGTTGCCGGTGGCCAGCGCCGCGCCGATCTGCAGCGCTGCGCCCGCCGCGGTCTGGGCCAGGCACAGCACCGTGCCGCGCGGCTCGACGCTGTAGCTGTTCTTCTCGCCGACCGGGCCGGACAGCTCGAGGGTCACGCCGAGCGGGCTGCGCGCGCCATAGGCGGCGACGCGGTCGGCCTCCGCCGTCCGGCCGGCCTTGCGCAAGGCGGCCGCCCAGTCGCGCAGCGGCTGGAAACGCTTCTCCGCGGCGCCGTCGGCATCGGGCGCCACCGGCCCGGCCTCGGGCCGGACCGACAGCAGCCGGTACAGGTACATCGGGCCGCCGGCCTTCGGGCCGGTGCCGGACAGGCCGTGGCCGCCGAAGGGCTGCACCCCGACCACSGCGCCAATCAKGTTGCGGTTGACGTAGACATTGCCGGCCGTGACGCGGTGCGACACCCGGGCGATGGTCTCGTCGATTCGGGTGTGGACGCCGAAGGTCAGGCCGTAGCCGGTGGCGTTGATCGCGTCCAGCAGCTGGTCCAGCTGGCTGCGGCGCCAGTGCAGCACATGCAGCACCGGCCCGAACACCTCGCGCTTCAGCTCGGCGATCGAGTCGAGCTCGATCAGGGTCGGCGGCACGAAGATGCCGTGCTTGGCTGCCTCGGGCAGCGGCAGGGCCTGGACCTTGCGGCCCTTGGCCTGCATCGCCTCGATGTGCTTGGTGATGATCGCCCGCGCCTCGTCGGAGATCACCGGGCCGACATCGACCGCCAGCCGGTCCGGGTTGCCGACGGCCAGCTCGGCCATCGCGCCCTTCAGCATGGTCAGCACCCGGTCGGCCACATCCTCCTGGAGGCACAGGATGCGCAGCGCCGAGCAGCGCTGGCCGGCGCTGTCGAAGGCCGAGGCCAGGACGTCGCCCACCACCTGCTCCGGCAGGGCCGACGAATCGACGATCAGCGCGTTCTGGCCGCCGGTCTCGGCGACCAGCGGGATCGGCCGGCCCTCCGGATCGAGGCGGTCGGCCAGCACCTTCTGGATGATCTTGGCGACCTCGGTCGAGCCGGTGAACATCACGCCGCGGGTTCGGCTGTCGGCGACGAGCCGGGCGCCGACCGGGCCTGCGCCCGGCACCAGCTGCACCGCGCCGGCCGGCACCCCGGCCTCGCGCAGCAGGCGCACGGCGGTCGCGGCGATCAGCGGCGTTTCCTCCGCCGGCTTGGCCAGCACGGTGTTGCCGGCGGCCAGCGCCGCCGCCACCTGGCCGGTGAAGATCGCCAGCGGGAAGTTCCACGGGCTGATGCAGACCACGGGCCCGAGCGGCCGGTGGGTGTCGTTGGAGAAGCCGTCGCGCACCTGGGCGGCGTAGTAGCGCAGGAAGTCGACCGCCTCGCGCACCTCGCCGATCGCGTTCGACAGGGTCTTGCCGGCTTCGCGCACGATGGTGCCCAGCAGGGCCGGCATCCGCGCCTCCATCAGGTCGGCGGCGCGCAACAGGCAGGCGGCACGGTCGGCCGGCGGGGTGGACTGCCAGATCGGCGCTGCGGCGGCGGCCTCCGCCATCGCCTCGTCGACCTGGCTTGCCGTGGCCTCGACCACCTGCCCGACGACGTCGCGCCGGTCGGCCGGGTTGCGCACGTCCCGCGCGGGCCCGTCGCGGTCGCCGTCGCCCAGCATCGGCACGGCGCGGACCACCGCGTCGGCCCCGGACAGCAGCGCGGCCGACAGCGAGGCCAGGCGCTGCTCGTTCGACAGGTCGATGCCGGATGAATTCTCGCGGCTGTCGCCGAACAAAGCGCGCGGCGAGGCGATCTTGGCGTGCGGGGCGCCCAGCGGCTGCACCTTGCGCGCCGCCTCGACCGGGTCGGCGATCAGCTCGTCGATCGAGACATCCGGGTCGCCGATGCGGTTGACGAAGGAGGTGTTGGCCCCGTTCTCCAGCAGGCGCCGGACCAGATAGGCCAGCAGCGTCTCATGAGTGCCCACGGGTGCGTAGATCCGGCACGGCCGGTCCAGCTTGTCGCGGCCGACCACCTCCTCATACAGCCCCTCGCCCATGCCGTGCAGGCACTGGAACTCGTACTGGCCGCGATAGTAGTTCTCGCCGGCCATCTTGTAGATGGTGGCCAGGGTCTGGGCGTTGTGGGTGGCGAATTGCGGGAACACCGCGTCCGGCGCCGCCAGCAGCTTGCGGGCGCAGGCCAGGAAGGAGACGTCGGTGTAGATCTTGCGGGTGTAGACCGGGAAGCCTTCCAGCCCGTCGACCTGGGCGCGCTTGACCTCGCTGTCCCAATAGGCGCCCTTGACCAGCCGCACCATCACCCGGTGGCCGCTGCGCCGGGCCAGGTCGATGACGTAGTCGATCACGAAGGGGCAGCGCTTCTGATAGGCCTGGACGACGAAGCCGATGCCGTTCCAGCCGGACAGCGCCGGGTCGAAGCACAGTGCCTCCAAGAGGTCGAGCGACAGCTCCAGCCGGTCGGCCTCCTCGGCATCGATATTGAGGCCGATGTCGTAGCTGCGGGCCAGCACGGCCAGCGCCGTGAGCCGCGGCAGCAGCTCGCTTTTCACCCGGTCGGCCTGGGCCCGGGAATAGCGCGGATGCAGCGCCGACAGCTTGATCGAAATGCCCGGCCCCTCATAGATGCCGCGCCGCTCCCCCGCCTTGCCGATGGCGTGGATCGCCTGCTCGTAGTCGCGGTAGTAGCGGTCGGCGTCGGCCCCTGTCGTGGCCGCCTCGCCGAGCATGTCGTAGGAGTAGCGGAAGCCCTTCGCCTCCAGCTTGCGGCCGTTGGCCAGCGCCTCGGAGATGGTCTGGCCGGAGACGAACTGCTCGCCCATCATCCGCATCGCCATGTCGACGCCCTTGCGGATCAGCGGCTCGCCGCCGCGGCCGATCAGCCGGGTCAGGGCGGCGGACAGGCCAGCCTCGCTGTTCGTGGTCACCAGCTTGCCGGTGACGACCAGGCCCCAGGCGGCGGCGTTGACGAACATCGACGGGCTCTGGCCGACATGGGACTGCCAGTCGCCGGACGAGATCTTGTCTCGGATCAGCGCGTCGCGGGTGGCGCGGTCGGGGATGCGCAGCAGAGCCTCGGCCAGGCACATCAGGGCAACGCCCTCATGGCTCGACAGCGAGAATTCCTGGATCAGACCCTCGACCCCGGCGCCGACGCCCTTGGCCCGCAGCGCCTCGACCAGCGTGCGGGCGATGCCCCGCGCCCCGTCGGTCACCGGCTTCGGCAGGGTGGCGCCGGCCAGGATGAAGGGCAGGCACTCCTCCTCCGGCCGGCGATAGGCGGCGGTGATCTTGGCGCGCAGCACGGTCTGCGGCTGCACCGACTGGGCGAATTCCAGGAAGGGCTGCGGCCCGGATTCCTCGGCGGCCGGGCCGTCGACGGGATCGACGCCGTCGGCCTCGTCCGGGCCGCCGAACGTCTCGCCGCGCTCGACCCGGTCGAGCATCGCCAGCATCGCCTGCTTGACCAGCCAGTGCGGGGTGCGGCCTTGCTTCGCCGCCGCCGCCTTCAGCCGCGCCCGCAGCTCGTCATCGATCTTCACGCCGAACGTCGTGCTGCCCATGGCCCTGCCCCGCGGGTTTGTTTCGGGCGAGTAGTACCATCAAAAGGGCAAAAGGTGCAACCCAACCCTAGAGAGGTAGCACCTCGTGCTAGGAGATTAGGACAGCCAGATCGGTTGCCGTGGCGGGACGCGCCCGGTGAGTGCCGCCTCGATGCAGTCGTCGAGGGTGCCCAGGCGCACGGCGCAGCCCGAAAGCCCAGGCCCGTAATGGGCGTATTTGCCGGAGGTGGTGATGACTGTCTTCGTGGCTACCGGGAACACCGGCCGCGAGATCGAGCACCAGCACAGGTCGGGGATCACGTCGACACCGGCGGCGCGGAGCATCGCCATCGTGCCGTCGGCCTCGGCGGCGGCGATCACCTGCCGCCCGGCGGTGACGATCACCGCGACGCCCGGCTTCCGCCTTCGGCCCGCCAGGCCGTCGGCGAGCGCGTGGCATTCCGCGAGCGAGGCGTGCGGGCTGCCGATCGCGACGAGGTCCACCGCCTCCAGCCCCGCGTTCAACCGGGCCCAGCCCTCGGCCAGCTGCGCGCGGGTGATGACGACATGGTCGGCGTTCGCATCGATCATGGCCCCCGCCTCCGGCGTGACGCCCTCGACATGCAGCATCGGCGCCGCCGAGGTGGTGCCGAAGGCGGCGCAGAGAGCCTTCAAATCGTCCTGGGTCGGCCTTGCCCCGGCCAGCCCTCGCAGCAGCGGCACCCGGTCGGGCGCGGCGTGGCCGGCGAGATAGCCGATCAGCGGCCAGGCCTCCGGCCCGGCGTCGTCGGGAAGCTCGACATCGATGATCCGCCGGGCCCGCCGGTGCTCGTCCAGGAAGGCGCCGGCCAGAGGGGCGCGGCCGGTGAGCGCGATGCAGAGGTCCAGGAAGTCGGGATGCTTCGCCGTCCGCGCGCCGAGCACGGAATTGGCGAAGATCACGGCATTCGATTCCGACCAGCCGATCGGCTCGCCAGATTTCGGCGGGTCGTCCAGGAGGTAGGGGGCGCAGGTAAAGGTCGGCTGGCAGCCCATCCGCACATAGCTGTCGGCGAGCCGTGCCGCCGCCCCCCCGAACTCCGGCGGCACGCCCTGGGCCTGCCAGTTCTGCCGGTCGACCGAGATCGCGTTCATCGTGGTCGGAACCGAGACCCGGGCGCCCAGCTTTTCCATCGTTTCGGCGAAGACGAGGTTCGCCGGCCCGGCATAGATGCAGCCGTCGATATGGGCGCGCGTCACGTCGGTGAGGGCCGTCGCCCCCTGCTGCCGCGCCATGGCGGTCAGGATGCGCATGGCCTGCCGCAGGGCGGGGCCGTCCGCGCCATCGAGCATGGCGCGGTCGCGCGCCTCGAGAGCCAGCGCGCCGGCAGGTGGCGGCGCGACGGGGATCCGCCGCCCCTCGRTCTCGACGGCCTCCGGAGAGATCGAGGCCGTCCCGGCGGCGGCCACGGCCGCGAAGGCTTCGGCCGGCAGGCGCAGGACCGGAACAACCCGGCCGAACATCTCGGCGGCGACGATCGCACCGAGGGTGAGGGTGTCCTCCGGCTCGGAGAAGACCAGCGCCGCCGGGGCCCGCCCTGCCATCGCCAGTTCGAGCAGCACGCCCGACCCCGAGCAGGAGCCGCGGCTGGTGCGCATCAGGACGACCGCCCCGGCGAGCGAGACGCCATGCCGGGGATGGTGCACGTCGATCACCAGCCCGGCGGCGGCGTCCACCCCGCCCCAGAAGCTCAACCCCTCGTCCATGGCGACGACGGGACCGCCGGCGGTCCCCCTCAGGATGCTGAGGCCACCCTGACCCGTCATGGCGAGTCCCGCAGGGGCGTGGCCTTCCAGGTTGGCGGGGCCTGTTCCGACGGCGAGGCTGGATGGCCACGCTTCGCTCGCCATGACGAGGAAGGGATTGGTATGAGCCCCTGATCGAGACGAGGGCTGTCGGCGCTGGCTGGCATGCGAGGAGTCCCGCTGGCTGTTACGGACGACGCCTAGGTTCCATCACGACATTGAACAAGACCTATATGTCATCCTCGGGCTTGACCCGAGGATCCAGGGGCAGCCAGAGCGGCTCCCGGTGGCCCCTGGATTGCCGGGTCAAGCCCGGCAATGACAGGAAAGGATAAGGACTCGGCCCCTGCGCCTAGACCAGGTCGCGCGGGATGTCCTCGGTCCAGGAGCGTTCGGTCACGACCTGCCCGTTCTCCTTCGCCGTCAGCTCGGTGGTCAGGTGCCAGCGGTCGAGATCGGCGGTCAGCACCGACCGGCTCTCGATCAGGATGTGCCAGCCCTCGCGCCCCATCTCGTAGGATTGGGTCAGGGCATAGCGGGCCGACAGCGGGTCGTCGTCGCGGATCACCAGCTCGCGCTTCAGGCTGTGCGAGGCCATGGTGTCGATCTCGTCGAAACGCAGGATGCCCTCGCCGAACAGGCCGCCGATGCCTTCAGTGACATAAGTGGTCTCACCGCTGACATGGTCCTGCTTGGAATAGCGCCGGATGGTGCCGGGAGAGAGCTGGGTGGCCGGCGCGGCCGGGCCGCGGACCGGCGGCTCGAACGCCACGGCGTCCCCTGCCCCGCCCTGCCGCACCGGCAGGTCGAGATGGCTGGCGCCGGCCCGCAGGGTCAGGGTGGCGGCGTAGGGCGCCGGCCAGACGACGGGCCAATAGCCGGTGGCGACGGCGATGCGGATGCGGTGGCCGGCCGGGAAGCGGTGGCCGCAATCGTTCAGCTTCACCCGCACCTGATAGCGCTTGCCGGGCTCCAGCGGCGCCGGCGCCTCATGCCCGTCGCGATGGGTCAGGTTCAGCACGCCGTAGCTGACCCGGGCCGAGCGCCCGTCCGGCGCCACGTCGCACAGCCGCACCGCCAGCTGCGCCACCGGCGCATCCGAGGCGAGGTCGAGCAGCAGCTCCGGCGCGCCCAGGATCTCCACCGGCTCATCCAGCGCCGTGCTGTCGAAGAGTCGCGCGGCGCCGTCATCGAGGCGCTGATCGACCGGCAGCTCGCCGGGGCAGCCGGTGGCCATCCATTCACCGGCCGCCTTGCCATGGCTGAGCGGCGAGCGCACGAGAATCCCGGCCTCCGGCCCGGCGGCCTCGGCCAGCGCCCCCGGCGCGTTCAGGGCCCAGCGCCGCGGCGCAATCGCGGGGCTCGGCCACTCCGCCTCGCCGACCCAGCGCCCCTCGGTCTCGGCCCTGGTGCCGGCCGGTTCGTTCCAGTCCTCAACGAAGGCGCGCAGCATCGGCTCCGCCATCACCCCGGTGTCGTGCCCCTTCAGCCACTGGTCCCACCAGCGCAGCGCCTCCTGCAGGAAGCCGATCGCCGGACCCGGCGCGCCGTCCTGCGGATAGACATGGCCCCACGGGCCAATGATGCCGCGGCGCGGCACCTGCAACCCGGCCAGCAGGCGCGGCACGGCGTTGGTGTAGCTGTCGGCCCAGCCGCCCACGGCCAGGACCGGGACCTGGATCGCCGACCAGTCCTCGCAGACCGAGCCGTGCTTCCAGTACTCGTCGTAGCGCTGGTGCCGCAGCCACAGGGCCGGGAAGAACGGCATCCGCTCCAGCCGCTCCAGCCATTGCCGGCGCCAGCCCTCGCCAACGATGGCCGGGTCGGCCGGCCGGGCCTGATAGGCCAGCATGATGGCGCCCCACCACAGGTTGTCGTTGAGCAGGCAGCCGCCCTGGTAGTGGATGTCGTCGCTGTAACGATGATCGGTCGAATAGACGGTGATGATCGCCTTCAGCGCCGGCGGCCGGCGCGCCGCCACCTGCAGCGCGTTGAAGCCGCCCCAGGACTTGCCCATCATGCCGACCGCCCCGGTGCACCAAGCTTGCTCGGCGATCCAGGCGATCACCTCCAGCGCGTCATCCTGCTCCTGCTTCAGGTACTCGTCCGCCATATGGCCGTCGGATTCGCCGGTGCCGCGCATGTCGACGCGGATGGCGGCATAGCCCTGGCCGGCGAACCAGCCATGCATCGGCTCGTCCCGGCCGCGGGTGCCGTCGCGCTTGCGGTAGGGGATGTATTCCAGCACGGCGGGCGCGGGCGCCGTCTCCGCCCCCTCCGGCAGCCACAGCCGGGCGGCCAGGCGGGTGCCGTCGGCCAACAGGATCCAGATGTTCTCCTCGACGCGGATCGGCATGTCGGGGTCTCCAGGGAAAGCGGGTCAGGCGGTGGCGCGCGCGGCGAGGACCTGGTCGAGCCAGTCGCGGCGCAGTTCGGGGACCGAGGCCAGCAACCGGCCGGTGTAGTCGTGGAAGGGCGGCGTGAAGATCTCCGCCGTCGGCCCCTGCTCCACCACCCGGCCGCGCTGCATCACGGCGGTCCGGTCGGCCAGGCGGCGGACCACGCCGAGGTCGTGGGTGATGAACAGATAGGCGACGCCCAGCTCGTCCTGCAGCCGGCGCAAGAGGCGCAGGATCTCCTCCGCCACCAGCGGGTCGAGCGCCGAGGTCACCTCGTCGCAGATCATCAGGTCGGGCTTCGCCGCCAGGGCCCGGGCGATGCAGACGCGCTGCTTCTGCCCGCCCGACAGCGCGCCGGGCAGCCGCTCGGCGAAATCCGGGTCAAGCCCGATCAGCCCCAGCAGCCGGCCGACCTCCTGCTTCTGCTCGCGGCCCTTGAGGCCGAAATAGAAGCCGAGCGGCCGGCCGATCGCCTCGCCCACCGTCTGGCGCGGGTTCAGCGCCACATCCGGCAGCTGATAGACCAGCTGGATGCGGCGCAGCAGGTCGCGCTTGCGGGCGGTGTAGGAGGACGGCAGCGCCTGCCCGTCCAGCCGCACCGACCCGGCGGTCGGCGGCAGCAGGCCGGTGATCACCCGCGCCAGGGTCGATTTGCCGGAGCCGGATTCGCCGACCACCGCCAGGGTCTCGCCCCGGCGCAGCGACAGCGACACATCCGCCAGCACCGGCACCTTGTGATAGGCGGCGGAGATGCCGTCGACGGTCAGCAGCACTTCGCCGCCTTCGTGCCGGCGCGGCTCGCCCGAAAGGCTGGCCCGGCGCTCGCCGACCAGGCGGCGCGTGTAGTCCTCGCGCGGCGCTTCCAGCACCTGTTCCGTCGGGCCGAGCTCGACCGGCTTGCCGTGGCGCAGCACCTGGATCCGGTCGGCGATCTGCGCCACCACGGCGAGGTCGTGGCTGATGTAGAGCGCCGCCGTGCCGTAGCGCTGGATCAGCCGGCGCAGCAGCGCCAGAACCTCGATCTGGGTGGTGACGTCCAGCGCCGTGGTCGGCTCGTCCAGCACCAGGATGTCGGGCCGGCAGGACATCGCCATGGCGACCATGGCGCGCTGCAGCTGCCCGCCCGAGACCTGATGCGGATAGCGGTCGCCGAAGCGCTCGGGCTCCGGCAGGTCGAGCGCCCGGAACAGCTCCAGCATCCAGGCGCGGGCCTCGGCCTTGCCCATCACCCGATGATGGCGCGGGCCTTCCAGGACCTGGCGGCCGATGGTCAGCGCCGGGTTGAAGGCGGCGGCCGCGCTCTGCGCCACATAGGCGATGCGGGCGCCGCGCAGCCGGGCCCGGCCGGCCGAGCTCTCTCCCGTGACCGGCTGCCCGCCGATCGCGACGGTGCCGCCGGCGATGCGGCAGCCGCCGCGGCCCCAGCCCATGGCGGCCAGGCCGATGGTCGACTTGCCGGCGCCGGATTCGCCGATCAGGCCCAGCACCTCGCCCTTCTTCAAATCGAGGTCGATGCCGTGCACCAGCACGGTGCCGTCCGGCGCCTCGACCCGCAGGCCGCGGATGGTGAGGATGTCGCTCATCGCCCCTCTCCCTGCGGCCGGGTGCGGCCGGCGAGCAGCCAGTCGACCACCAGGTTGACGCCGATGGTCAGCAGCGCGATCGCCGCCGCCGGGTACAGCGGGGCGTAGAGGCCGTAGAGGATGCCCTGCTGGTTGTCCTTCACCATCCCGCCCCAATCGGCATAGGGCGGCTGGATGCCCAGGCCCAGGAAGGACAGTCCGGCGACGAACAGGAAGGTGAAGCAAAAGCGCATGCCGAATTCGGCGATCAGCGGCGCCGCCGCATTCGGCAGGATCTCCTTGCGGATCAGCCACCAGGCGCCCTCGCCGCGCAGCCGCGCCGCTTCGGCGTATTCCATGACATTGATCCCCTGCCCCAGGATCCGGGCCAGGCGGAAGACCCGGGTGGAGTCCAGGAGCGCGATGGTGACGACCAGCACCGGCAGCGAGGAGCCGAGCGCTTGCAGCACCACCAAAGCGGAGATCAGCACCGGCACGCACATGATGGTGTCGACCAGCCGCGACAGCACGGTGTCGACCCAGCCGCCCCGCAGGGCCGCCAGGAAGCCGAGCGGCAGGCCGACAGTGAAGGACAGCAGCGAGGCGGCCAGCGACACGCCGATCGACATCTGCGCGCCGTACAGCAGGCGCGAGAGCATGTCGCGGCCGTTCTGGTCCAGGCCGAACCAGTTCAGCGCGGTGGCGGGGTCGAACGGTCCGCCGAGGATATCCTCCTCGCCGAACGGGGCCAGCAGCGGCCCGAACAGCAGCGCCGCCAGGTTGAGGGCGATGATCGCCAGGCCGATCCAGGCCGTGAGTGGGATACGTCTCATCGGGGGTGCCGCAGGCGCGGGTTCAGCGCGATGGCGGCGATGTCGGCCGTCATGTTCAGCAGCACATAAGCCGCGCCGAACACCATGGCGCAGGCCTGCACCATCGGCAGGTCGCGCTTCGCCACGGCGTCGACCATGAAGCGGCCGAGGCCGTTGTAGTTGAACACCGCCTCGACCAGCACCACGCCGGTGATCAGATAGGCAACGTTGAAGGCGACGACGTTGACCACCGGCGCGGCGGCGTTCGGCAGCGCGTGGCGCAGCACCACCCGGCCGGTCTGCAGGCCCTTGAGATAGGCGGTCTCGACATAGGCGGAATCCATCACCGCCAGCACCGCCGTCCGGGTCATGCGCATGATCTGGGCGACGGTGACCAGCAGCAGGGTCAGCATCGGCAACGTCGTCGCGTCCAGCCGCTCGGCGAAGCCCATGCCGGGATAGACGTCGGCCAGGCTGGGGAACACCGGGTTCTGCACCGCCAGGACCAGGATCAGCACGAGGCCGAGGAAGTATTCCGGCAAGGACACGGTCCCGAGCGCCACGATGTTCACCAGCCGGTCGAACACCCCGCCGCGGCGCACCGCGGTCAGGATGCCCAAGCCCACCGCCAGCGGCACGCCGATCACGGCGGCATAGGCGGCCAGGAACATGGTGTTCCAGAAGCGCGGCCACAACAGCTCTGCCACCGGCTGCTGGTTGGCCAGGGACCGACCGAGATCGCCCTGGACGAAGCCCCAGAGCCAATGGCCGTAGCGGACCAGCGCCGGCACCTCGAGCCCGAGGTCCCGGCGCAGCGCAGCCAGCGATTCCGGCGTCGCCGACTGGCCGAGGATGGCCGAGGCGACATCGCCGGGCAGCAGCTGGGTGCCGGCGAAGACCAGCACCGACACCAGCCACAAGGTGAAGAGACCGAGCCCGATCCGCTTCAGGATCAGCGCTGCCATCAGGCCGCCAGCCAGACGCGCTCCGCCAGCCGCCCGCCCATGAAGTTGAACATCGGATGCGGGGTGACGCCCTGCACCTGCGTCGACACGCCGTCGAGATAGTCGCCGAACATCGGGATCATGGCGCCGCCATCGTTCGAGATCATCTCCTGCAGCGTCCAGTAGATCTCCTTGCGCTTGGCGTCATCCAGCAGCGACCGCGCCTCCAGCAGCAGCTTGTCGAACTGCGCGTTCTTCCAATGGGTGTCGTTCCACTTGGCGTCGGAGGCATAGGCGATGGACAGCATCTGGTCGGCGGTCGGGCGGCCGCCCCAATAGGCCATGCAGAACGGCGCCTGCATCCACACCTTCTCCCAATAGCCGTCCGGGGATTCGCGCTTGATGGTCACGTCGATCCCGGCCTTGGCCGCGGCGGTGCGGAAGATGGCGGCGGCGTCGACCGCGCCGCCGAAAGCGGCGTCGGAGGCCGACAGCTCAACCTTCAGGTCCGACAGCCCGGCCTGCTGCAGATAGTGCTTCGCCTTGTCCGGGTCATAGGCGCGCTGCGGCAGCTCGCTGTTGAAGAATCGGTCTGTGCGTGGGATCGGGTGGTCGTTGCCGAGCTGGCCGTAGCCGCGCAGCGCCACCTTCAGCAGCTGCTCGCGGTCGATCGCATGCTTGATCGCGAGGCGGACATTGACGTCGGCGAACGGCGCCTTGGTGCAGTCCATCAGGAAGGTGAAATGCTGGCCGCCGGCCGACTGCACGATCTGCAGCTTCGGGTTGCGCTTCAGCAGGTCGACCGTCTTGAAGTCCAGCCGGTTGATGGCGTGGACCTGGCCCGACATCAGCGCGTTGGTGCGGGCGGCGACGTCGTTGATGACGATGACCTCGACCGCGTCGACATTGGCGCAGCCCGGCTTCCAGTAGCTCGGGTTGCGGGTGAAGCGCGAGCGCACGCCGGGCTCGTAGCTCTCAAAGACGAAGGCGCCGGTGCCGATCGGCTTCGACCAGTCGGTGAAGCCCTCCGGCACCACCAGGAAGTGGTAGTCGGACAGCAGGAACGGCAGGTCGGCGTTGCCGCCGGCCAGCTCGATCGTGATCTGGCTGTCAGAGAGCTTGCGGACGTCCTTGATCTGCTCGGCGATGGCGCGGGCGGCGGAGCTGGTCTCGCCGCGGTGCAGGTTGATCGAGTAGATCACGTCCTCGACCGTCAGCGCCTTGCCGTTGTGGAAGGTCACGCCCTGGCGCAGGTTGAACACCCATTCGGCGGCGCCCGGCTTGGCCTCCCAGCTCTCCAGCAACTCCGGCACCGCCTGGTTGTTGCGGTCGATCTCGACCAGCCCGTTCATCAGCATGAAGGCCTGGTTCAGCGGCACCCAGTCGGTCATCACCCGCGGGTCGAGCGTGTCGGTGGTGCTGCCGCCGCCCATGCCCAGCTTCAGCACGCCGCCCTTGCGCGGCGTGTCCTGGGCGAAAGCGCTGCCACCCAGACCGGCGGCGAGGCCGAGGCCAGCGGCGCCCAGCAGCAGGCCGCGGCGCGTGGTTTCGAGATGCGGGAAATCCCTGCGTGTCATGGCCGATCCCTGTTTTGCGGATGATCGGACGCTCGACGGCGCCCGGTGCGGCAGCCGTTGCGTCGCGCTGCCTTGAGCGCCGGACCCTAGTGGATGACGGCAATAAGTCGGACATGATTTTTGGGCATGACCCCATGAGCAAGATTCGGTGCCGTTTGCCGAGGCCGCCCCCTATCCAGGGCGCCTTCGTTGCCCCGAGGTCGAATCGTGAGTCTGCCGGATATGATTGGCCTGGTCGGTGTCCTGGCCTATCTGCACGCCTATGCCCTGGCCCAGATGCAGATCCTCGCGATCACGGACTGGCGCACCGCCCTGCTGAACATCGTCGGCGGCGTGCTGGTGATGTACTCGCTGCTGTGGAGCTTCAACCTGGCGTCCTTCGTGGCCCAGGTCTTCTGGATGCTGTTCACCGTCATCGGCTTGGTGAAGGCGCGGCGGATACGGGCGCGGCCGGCCGATGCCTAGAGCGGAGTGAGTCGAGGTCGGGTCGGCGCATCCGGGCAGGCCTCGACAGTCACTCACCCGGAAGCGCAAGCGCCTCCGGCCCCTCCCGCAGGGCGGGAGAGGCAAAACGATCCGGTCTTGTATTTTGTAGGTTGGGTTCGCGGCAGCGAACCCAACAGGATCGGGCCGCGGTGGCGGCGACATGTTGGGTTCGCAAAGCGCGAACCCAACCTACGCGGTCACCCCGTGTCCGGGGGCTTGCGGCGGCCGGCGCCGGCCGAGCGGGGCTCGGGCGCATCCTCCGGATCGTCCTCGCCGTCCTCCGGCGGAATGAAGCCCAGCTCCTCGAGGGCCTCGTCGGCCATCTCGAGCCACTGCTTCACCTGCACCGGATAGCCCCAGCGCCGGCACAGCGCCGCCACCGCGACCTCGGCCCGGCTGGCTTCCACCAGCTCCGCCACCTCCGGCCGCTCCAGCCGCTCGCACACCTCGTCGGCGCGGCGGTCGGCCTCCTCCTCGTCCTCGGACACCTCAGAGG